>DMDI01000092.1 GCA_003445555.1 Desulfotomaculum sp.
GCCCGGGCCCCCCCCGGGTCCCCCCCCCTTCCCCTCCCCGCCCCTCTCCCGCTCTCCGGCTTCCAACCGGAGGCGGGGGGTCGGGCTGCCCGCGGGCCCCCGGGTGGCGGGGCCCCCCGGGGCGGGCGGGGCGGGCCCGCGGGGGGTCCGGAACCGCCAGGCGGTGGACCACGGGGTGGTCCCCATTTCGCCGTCGGCGCTAACCCGCCAGTAGTAGTATTTCTGCGGCGCCAGTTTGGGGCTGGTGTAAGTGGTATTGGTCAGGCCGCTTACGTCCACCACCAGGGTGCTGCTGCCAAAGGACGGGCTGGTGGCGATTTGCAGGGCGTAGGTGACTCCTTCGCCGCTCACGGCTTTCCAACTGAAGCCGGGGGTCAGGCTGTCCACGGTGCTCCAGTTGGCCGGTGCCACCAGTGCAGGCGCGGCCGGTCCGCTCGGCGGCTGCGTACCCTGGATAGTCTTAAAACTCCAATAAGTCAGCTCGTTTAACGTATTGTATGCCTTGCTTTTTACAGCGCCTGCCGGGATAGTTACTGAATAATATTTACCGTATTCGAGATCCGGGTGCTCTATTTTTAAAACTTTTCCTGACACGGAGGCGCTTATTCCATTTAAGGTCTTGCCGCCGCTTTTAATATTAATTCCGGTCAAATCATTGTCAACAATGTCCAGATCAAATGTAACACTGACCTCAGTATTTATTGCAATACCCTGTACGTTTTTGGACGGGATAAAAGACTTTGCTTGCGGCACCGGCGGTGGTGGTAAAATTATATAGTTAAATTCCACCGGTTCGCTCTTCACATTGTTTTTAACAGCAATTGCTTTTAACAAAACGGGGCTGTCCTGATCATCGAGTTCAAGGGGTGATTGATACATTGTGCCAAAATAAGTGGGGTCGCTGCCGTCAGTCGTATACTTAATAACTGAGCTCTCGGTGAAACTTTTTAGGGTAACCTCCAACCCTCCCGTGTATTCATCGGACGGTGGATCGGCAACAACCATGTAACCGATCAATATTGTTTTTACATGATCTAAAAATAACTTGATATCAGTCGGCAAAACCGCTCCGTTTAAAATGCACTCTTTTATTTCATTACCATACATAGCAATCAGGGCGTTAAAAACCTCTTTATGTTTTTTTGCCCCCAAAGGTGATATTGTAAGATCAAAGGTGGAAATAGCTATATCCTGTAATGTATTCAGATTGGCCAAATTCGTCTTTTGGTTTATTATTTCGTTATCCAACTCATTTTCAACATCGACTATCCATGCCTTAAGTAAATTGTCAGTCACACCAGTATCTTTATTTGTTGCTAACAATTTATCAATTAATTCGTAATTCAACTTAAGCTCATCGTACTTATCCAGCAATGGATGAAAATTAGCTGCTTCCGCATACCATTGGCCAGCAGGTATGGTCAGATTAATAAACGATAAAAGCACCGCCAAAGAGATAACCAGTTTCCAGTAGAAACGCGCTTTCTTATCCATAATTAAACACCCCCCAAGGTTTTCTAGTTAGTTGAACTATTTCCCGATGTTTTTTGCAACCCGCAGTAAATCTAAAATATTTACAGAGCCATCACCGTTTACGTCCGCCTTTTTTCCTTCTTCCCATCCTTGATCACCAGGTTTCCGGTCAATCATTGTCGCCATCCACAATAAATCCAAAATGTTTATTTGCTGATCACCAGTCATATCCCCCACCCATAACGTAACAGTTTGTACTTCTACCACCTTGCAGTCTGTCAAAGTAACGGGCAGCTCCACCCCCTTCCAGGTACCGGCAGTGGGTTGGAGATTGATTGTATATTTGCCCGGACACAAGTCATTCACTGAATAGGAACCATCCGGAGCGGCGGAATATGAACCGGTTTCCTGACGATCACTGACAACCTTAATGGTGACACCGGTATGATAATCTCCATTATTTAGCTGATTGACCCCTTCCAAATTAACATAACCTCTTATTCCACCTTGGCACGGATTCCCGGTGATTTCATAATTAAAGGTGGCCACATCGCTCGACACACCATTCTTCCAGGCAATTGCCTTTAGCTCAACCGGACCGGTCCGGCCGGGCAGGGACAAATTACCGGCATATTTTTTGGTGGCAGTTGTCGGCTGACTATTGCTCAATGTGTAATAAAAGCTGACCCCTTTCACATAGCTGTTTAAGCCAACCCCGGTACAAGAGGGATGGTCCCCCCCGGACGGCCAGGCAACAACCACAGAGGTCAAGAGGATCGTTTTTACCTGTGAAAGCAGGCCCGCTATATCTGCCGGCAACTTTCCCGTTAAAAAATATTTCGTTATTTCCTTGGAGTAGGCTTTATTTACAGCATTGAATACTGCCTGATTATTTAAGATCTCATCAATGGTGACGTCCTTTATAACTTTGTCGGCATTTGCCTGATTAATTATTCGGTTGCTCAATTCCGATTCCAGGTCGACCACAAACAGGTATATTTGATCCTCATTAACCAGATTAGTTTTTAGAAGCCGATTAAACAAATCTTTATTTTCGCCAACCAGTCCCTGGTAGCTATCCTGCAATGGGGTGAGTGTTTGCGCGCTTGCCCCACCGATAAAGATAAATCCGCCCGCAAATGTTATGATTAGAAAAGTTGCCAGGGCTTTTGTAAACAGACCTTTGCCCATCCGGATCCCTCCTCAAATAAAAATACCCCAGTACGTTCCGCGGTAACTCATTTCAGGTACATATCTGGCGAATAGACACGGATTTGACTCAGGGCCTCTTGCCGATGTTTTTTGCCACCCGGAGCAAGTCCAGGATATTAATGGTGCCATCTTTATTTACATCTGCCACCTGATACCCGGGCCATTCAGGGTTCTCCGGGGATAAACCAATTCCCGGCGTCATCCAAAGCAGGTCCAGGATGTTAATTTGAGTGTCCTGGTTCATATCTCCTATATATAAAGTAATCACCGGGAGGTCTTTGGATTGATTTGCCTCTAGAATAATATTTTTTCTTTCCACCTTGCTAAAACCAGGCCGGCAGTAGTGCACTTCATAAGTACCGGGGGCAAGCCCACTGATTGAGTAAGAGCCGTCCCGGGAGGAAAGTCCACTTTTTACCGGGTTAAGGTTACCCTGCGGGATTAATTTTATTTCTGTCCCGCTGTGGTCGGCCAGCGGACTATCCGGCTCCGGGTCAGCGGGATTAACTTTTTCCAGATAGACTACTCCAACAATCGTAGAAGTCTCATTTGTTGTTCCGTAAATATATTTAATCCCTTCTATATCGTCTTGCTCAAGCGTCCTTGCTTTTGTTTCACCCGGGCCGACGAAGCCATACATTGTTTTTTCACTGTCGGCAGTACCGTACAGATCAAGCAGCATAAGACTATGTCCAAGTTCATGCGTAATGACACCCTGTATATCAAGCTGTTCTGAAGGACAGGCAGCGGCTGTACTCCAAAAGTAATAATCGCTAAACTCTATATCACTTTCCAAAATTGTTTTTGGGTCAGAGGAATCCCAGTATATCCAGTTGACGGCAAGCCAGTCTGTTTCTCCTTCATTGACCCAGGCAATGGAATTTTCTGAATCACGACCTGCTCTGGTTTTATCTGTAGCTCCACCGTATTCAAATTTAAAATTTGCCCCGGTGTTGTTCCAGGCGTCAAGACCTTTCTGAACAGCAATTTCTTCCCCTGTGCAGTCTGCCGTGTTAGGGTTAACCTTGTAAGTAACCTTATTTCCAGGCCATTTTCCTCCGCCGTAAGAGTATGTTACCCGGAATAAAGCAGGATCACTGATTATCTCATCACCGGTTATAACAAAAACATTTCCTACATTATCCACTTTATAGTAGCTGCTGGCCCCGCCAGGCACAAGGCAGGTGATCTGGTTTTCACTCCACGATTTTATGGTGGCGAAAGTAAAAGGGGCATTTCCTTGGCCGGCAAAAAAGGCTACCTCTCCTGGCGAAGAACCAAAGTTTTTGCCGTTAATCGTGATCAGCGTACTATCTGAAGCAGCTTCATAAGTTAGTAAATCTTTTGCTTTGGCCGGCCCAAAAGTCGGAACCACTCCGGTTATTTCTGGAGGAGGCCCGAGATATTTTTCAATGATCAGTTCGTCAACAAAAGTGCCTTTATAAGTAACTGCAGCATCACTATAAAAGTTAAAGCCTACCCATACACTGGAATCGCCACAGTACTCATCTAAAGAAATAGTTTCTTGCCGCCAGGGAGTCAAGTCGCCGGTAAGTTCCAAACCATCAAAATTTTTACCGTCTGATGATGCTCCATAAAAAAAGCCGTCATAAAAACCTGCTTCTGTCTTGGTCCAGTGATAAAAGGTCATGTGAGCGCTGGTAGCGTCACTCAAATCAAAAGGCCCGTAAACCATCCAGGCGTCCATGTTATCAGGGTAATTATCATACTCCGGGTCTAGATCATTACAACCCTCAATGCCTATATCGGCACACCAGGCACTGAAACTGCCTTTGTACGGCTTATAATCATCTTCACCCCAGGTATAATAACATGGTGGAGATCCACCCCTTTCCCATTTTGGATCTCCTGAAGGCCAGTTATCGGGAAAACCTTCGTATAGCACGTTTACCCAGGAAGAGGATGAACCGCCACCTCCGCCAGATAAATTGTAATCTGTTTTATTACTGGAATCAGTTGGCTGATTCACTCCCCTCTCTAAAAGAACCGGTTTTTTATTCTTTGATGGAGGCTGAAAAAGTTTATTCGCCTTTTCTCTAACTGCGGGTTTTGTTTCTCCTTTTTCTATTTCCTGCTTTGAAAATACTTTCCCTGTTATGTAGGAAGAAAACTCCCTTACAGATAACTTTGTCCCCAGAACCTGCTTATCTTTAACGGTATACTTCCCCTGATGGGCGCCGGCAACCTCAAAGCAGCCATCTTTTGTACGTAAAAAGAGAAATACTTCTTCTCCTTTTTTAAAAGAAGGTGAGTGGGACACCCGGCAGGCTGTCTCTCCTACCGTTCCTCCAGGGACCTTTATGGTAATTTCGGTTTTTTTAGCTCCTTTAAGAAAGTCTTTTGCCTCGACCGTAACGTAAGTAAAGATTTTCTTACCTTCCCATTGCGATTTCATATTGGTAACTTTTCCCGTCAAAATAAGGTCGGCTTCTGCAGCCAAAGTTCCCAGGTCTTTTTTTACCACCAGGGCAGATGCTTTTTCAGGAAAGGATAAACAAAATAAGATTATTGCAAAAATAATCAAGAAGCAAAATACGGTATAATTACTTCTGTTTACCTTTTTTATATAAATACCTCCTTATTATTAACGAGCAAACAAGGCCAGACAAAAGAACCGTCCCCTTTGTCTTCCCCCTCCCCCTAACCCCTCCCGCAAGGAGAGGGGGAATTGCTAAATATGCTTTTTTCATGATTAATGGTAGGAACGAACGTTCCCATGGGGAACTCCTTTGCAACAGGCAATACCTTAAGCAATACCTTACAAAAAACGGGGGAGCGGGTTTAAAAGCCTGCTCCCCGTTTTTATCACGCTACTATTTTTCCACAAAGAGGTAAATCATTTTGGCCGATTCGGCCCGGGTGGCGTTTTTCGTTGATCCAAAGGTGTTGTCCGGGTAGCCGTTAATCAAGCCTTCGGCTACGGCAACGATAACATGTCCTTTGGCCCAAGCGGCAATTTGGGCGTCGTCTTTAAATTTCGTCTTTTGGCCTGCCTTGGCCAAGGCTTCGCTTTCCTTGTCCATGGCCCTCACCAGGATTACGGCAATTTCCTGGCGGCTGATGTAATCATTGGGCCTGAACTTACCGCCGCTGCCCTTCACCAGTCCGGCCTTAGCCGCCGCCTCAACATAACCGTAAGACCAGTGAGTGGACGGAACATCAACAAAAGTTGGGACAGCCGGTTTTAACTCCGACAGGCCCACCGCGCCGACGATAATTTTGGCAAATTCGGCCCGGGTAATGTTATGGCCCGGCTTGTAAGTGCCATCAGGATAACCGGCAATAATTCCTTTTTCGCAAAGGGCCTTAATGTAAGCCGCGGCCCAGTGGCCGGCCGGTACGTCGGTAAATTCACACTTTGGTACCGGGGGAACCTCTTTTTTCAAAGTGGTAAAGCTCCAGGTTATGGCGTCGTTTTCTGTGTTGTTATCTTCTCTTTTTATTGTTCCCTGGGGAATGGTTACGGTATATTTTGTTTCGTAGTTAAATTTGTCGTGAGCAAGGGTCAAGGCTTTGCCGCTTATCGTGGCCTTTACGCCGGTCACTTCTTTGTTTTTATCGTCTTTAATGCTGACCTTGGTTAAATCTCCGGCCTTGATCTCCTGCTTAAAGGTAACGCTAACCGGGGCATCCAAAGCCACATCTACGGCGTCTTTAGCCGGTTGGTATTTATCCACTTCAGGCTTGGATGACGTGCCGCCGCCGCCGCCACCGCCACCGCCGCCGGAAGAGTAGGTGGTGGTGAAAGCTACAACTAACCCTTCGCCCCAACCGGCAGAGTTGTGGGCCATGGCCTTGGCCTCATAAGCAGTATCGGAGGAAAGCCCCGTCAGGGCAAAGCTGAAGGCGCCTGTTCCAAAGGAACCTGATTCAACACCGGCGTCGCTCCATTCTGTTGTCCCTTGTTTCCGGTACTGGAACTTGCGCTGGTCGCAGTTTTCCCCGCCGGTATTGGTAATATTTCCGTTCAAAGTAGCGGAGCTGGTGGTGATGCTGGTGGCGCTATTGGTTTCCACAGCCGGCGACACTACTCCTTGCGTCGGAATAGTGAAGCTGCCCTGTCCGGTGAGCCGGTTTGCCGTAGCCGTTACAGTATATGTCCCCGGCTCAAAGGAAGCTGTGGAGAAGGTTTTTCTGAAAACGCCGGATCCGTCTGTAAGACCCTGGGCGATAGCATATTGTCTGCCGTCTTTTTCAATAACCAGACCAATTGCGACATCCCTGACCGGAGTTTGTGCTTCGTCCCTCTTTGTCAAGCTGCCGGACGCGGTTACTGTATTGTTAACGCTATCGTAATGGACATCAAGGGTCAGTTTATAGTCACCGGATTCCCGCAGGGTGGCAAAGCTCCATTTAATCTCATCATTGGCGACACTGCCGGCCTGCAAACTACCGGCGGGAATGGTCACAGTATAAGTGGTTTCGGATTGTAATTCAGGGTGGCTGATGGTCAGGACCCGGCCTTCCAGGGAGGCACTGGTCCCGGCCAGGGCGCTGCCGCCGGCATCAATCTTGACACCGCTTAAGTCAACCGCGGTAACATCCCGGTCGAAAGTGGCGCTGACTACCGCGTCAAGCGACACATCCAGGGCATCTTTACCGGGCTGATACGTCGTCACCTGGGGCTTTTCCTGGTCACCGCCGGCAATCAGGCCCATGGTGGCGAGAATATCCTCCAACTGGGCCTTCTGCTCCGGAGTCAACTTACCATATAGTTCGGTAATATTCTCCACCGTCAGTCCGCAGGCGGTCAGGTCTTCCTGGGTCAATTTGCCGTCGCTTTTGGTGATAATTTCCTGCAATATGTCGTCAATCTGCAGTCTTACATCATCTGTTATTTCCAGCCCGGGTCCGAACTGGATCTGTCCCCATTTAGCAGTGATGGATACCAGTTCTTCGAAGGCAATCCCCTTTGATCCGAGCTGCGCTCTTGTTTCCGGCCCCACCGCATTATA
>DMDI01000223.1:0-4670 GCA_003445555.1 Desulfotomaculum sp.
CCCTTTCCCCCACCTACTGTGAGTGGTTGTGCCCCTTTAAGGCGGTGACCGAGTTCGCGGAAATAACTTCTTTCAAGATACTTATTCAGGCCATCATCTTCTTTTCTCTTTTTGCCGGCCTTGTAGTTATCCTGCCATTTCTCACCAGGCGCCGGATCCAGTGCGGACTGTTTTGTCCCTTTGCCGCCTTTCAATCCTTTACAAATAAGATCAACGTTTTCAGCGTTCACATTGACCGGGAAAAATGTATCGGCTGCGGCCGCTGTATTCAGAATTGCCCGACCTTCTCCCTGGATGAGACAAGCACCTGGCAGGGGAAAACCCTTATGTCCTGCGCCAAATGCGGCCGTTGCGTGGATACCTGCCCCAAACAGGCTGTTTCCTTTCACATCAAGGGAACGCCCGCGGGCGCCGGCGGGGATGCGGCCCGCCTGCTGTTTCTTTTTCCGGCCTTTCTTTTCGCCGTCACCATCGGCGGCAGTATGATCTCAGGTGCACTGGTCAGACTGTTCAAATTCATAACCACCGGCAGTATGATTTGAAAAAGGTTATTTTTCCGGTTTGAGACGTGAATGCCGGGATTGAGGAGTGAAGTAAATGCCCCGAATTAAGACGATAATCGGTTACTTTCTGGCCGCGTTGGCATTACCGGTAGTGCTGGCCACATTTATGGGCCTGGAATTTTGGAGCCACAACCTGGCATCTTCTACCCGCATAACCATTTCTCCCTGGTTTTCCGGCGGCGAGGTGATCAGGACAATCGACCACGAGAGGTACCAGACATTGATCCACTGCCCAGTTTTTGACGGACTTCTTAAAGAAAGGAAGGAGGGGTTTGTCCAGGTGGATTGGGCACCCCTAAGCGGGCTTCCCGGCTTAATTAAAGAGGATATTGATTTCGATGGCGACGGGCGAAAGGATTTTCTGGTTGAACTCGATGCCCAAGCCGGTTCTGCCGTTATAACACCATACAGCCAGCGGGTAATCAACCTGGAAGGCTGCTATAAGATTGGTGAGGCAAGGACAATACGTGTATTGCTCAAAAGGAGTTAGATACTTAAGCCCTTTTGACTAAAAAACAATTTCCACCAGAGATGAGAATGCATTTTGATAAAGCAGGAAAACCGTCCGTCCTCGGCTGTCATGGAAACGGGCGATGCCTTGATTGTGGCTAGAAGGCATGAGGTTGCTTAAAGCTTGGTCGCTTGAGCAAAAAGTGAGGGGCTATAAAAAATATATCACCTTTTACCCGCAAAAAGAGATGCCAGGAAAAAACGGCTCCATTATGTCATAGGGTAATCGTAGCAATTATCTAATACCATAATATGTTATTACGTGTATTTTATGGTGTGTTATGCGGTTGACATCAACAACAGGAAATTGCTATAATTACTAGCTAAAGGCAAATTCCTATCCCCAAGAACAAGGCCGGTGGAGTTGAACTAAAAATTGGAGAGGAGTTCTCTTATGGAAGGGGCAAAACTGAACATCCTACGGATTAACGAAAAGATAAGCGACATTAATGAAGCCATGGCAACTCTTACGGACTACGCCAGGCAGGATGAGCAAGCATTCTTGAACAATCCGGAAGCGATCCGTTCTGCCCGTTATTGTTTCATCATTTTAACCGAAGCAGCGACGAATATTGCTACCCATGTCTGTGCCCGGGTGCTGAAAAAAGCACCTGCCGCTTATGCAGAAAGCTTTACTCTTTTAAGCGAGCACAAGATAATCGATTCCTCCCTGGCGGTCAGCCTGGGCCGGATGATCGGTTTTCGCAATTTGCTGGTACATGGGTATAACAAGATTGATAACAAAAAAATGTTGCAAATAATGCGCCATAATCTAAATGACGTTAAATCATACCTGAAAGCAGTTGAGGAATTGATCAAAAAACACAGGGGTGAATACCAAAATGACAAAAAAAACTGATCATCAGAAAATGGTGCCAGAGAACCCCGGTTTACCCGAAGAAGTTGACTTTGACGAAAAAAGGTACACCTTTACCAGTGACCAGAAAGAGCAAATAACTACCTGCATAAAGGAATACCTGCAAAAGCGCCGGGAAATTCGTTTTGCCTTTTTGCACGGCTCGTTTTTGGAAGAATTACCCTGCCGGGACATTGACATCGGCGTCTGTTTTCAAAAAGAGCTCACTCCGGATGACATTTTTGATCTAACCGTCGATCTCTCTTTGGAGCTAACCCTCCTGGTACGTGCCCCAGTGGATGTCCATGCTTTAAATCAGGCCGGCAACGCTTTTTGTTATCACGTTACGCAGGGAGTACTGCTGCTATCCAGGGATGAAGAAGAAACATACACCTTCATCGAAAAAACCTGGCGGGATTACCTGGACTTCCAACCACTGACCGGGCAGATTCTCCATGATTTACTTGCCTGATCAAGGGAGCGTTGTTCCTGGTCCGGTCCTGCAGTAAGATCGTCCACTAATACATAAGGGGTAAAACATGAGCGTAATAATTGAATCATTTGATCTAACCAGGAAATTCGGGAATCTGACCGCGGTAGAAGACCTCAACGTACGGGTAAAAAAGGGCGAGATATTAGGATTTTTAGGACCGAACGGAGCAGGAAAGACAACTTCTATCCGTATGCTTGCAGGCACTATAGCTCCTACAAAAGGATATGCGGTGGTTGCTGGTATTCGTCCGGATAAAGAAGTGGAAAAGCTTCATGAAATTATTGGTCTGCTTACTGAAACTCCTGGTTTTTACGAAAGGCTCACGGCAAAAGAGAATCTTTTGTATTTCGCCAGGTTTTATCGCATAAATAGTGATTTACAGGTTGATAAGTATTTAAAAAAAATGGACTTGTGGGAGCGAAGAAACCACAAAGTGGGGACTTTTTCCAAAGGCATGAAACAGCGGCTTGCCCTTGCCCGTGCCCTTGTCCACGAGCCCGAAGTATTGTTTCTTGATGAACCAACGGCAGGTCTTGACCCAAAATCTGCACGGGAAGTACGCCAACTTATCCTGAAACTCAGAGAAGAAGGGCGTACCATATTTCTATCAACCCATAACCTGGAAGAGGCGGAGCTTTTATGCGACCGGATTGCAGTGTTCAGAACTAAACTCGTGGTTCTTGATACTCCATATAATCTCCGCAATTCCCTTTTTCAAAGGCAGGTGATTGTGGAGTTGGAAGCGGTTGACGATAACATTGTCAATAGAGTTAAGGGCCTTGACTTTGTTTTAAATGTAGGGAAAGACGGGAGACAGCTTATCATTGAATTGAAGGATTTCGATGATAACCGCCCTGCCCTTATAAAATGCATCGTGGAAAGCAACGGCAGAATTCAAAGTGTATTTGAAAAAAAGCACTCTTTAGAAGAAATTTACTTAACCTTAATCAAAGAAGGGGGAGGGATGGAGCATGAGGGAAGATAAAGCCCAGAGGCGAAAGCGGATAATCAACATTATAGGGAAGGAATGGAAGAGCACCTTCGGCAATTTAAATTCTGCCTTGTTCATCACCCTCCTGCCCCTTATCATTACTGCCCAGGCCGTTATTTTAATTTATCTGGTGATGAAATTTGCCGGCGCTGAGGTTTTGGTGAAAACCTTGCTTGGAAAGGGAATGGAAAGCTGGCTGACCACGTTTCCAGCCTTGGGAGAACTCCCCCTGATTGAAAGATTTCAGGTGTTCTTCTTTGCTCAATTTCCCTTCTACCTTCTGCTCATTCCGGTAATGGTTGCCGTGAGCTTTGCCACTTTCAGCATCGTTGAAGAAAAGCAGGAAGGGACTCTAGAGCCACTGCTTGCAACACCCGTAAGAACATGGGAACTATTATCCGGCAAAGCACTTGCCGGCGCTATTCCCTCGCTTCTTATCACCTGGTTTTGTGCCGGACTTTTTCTTGCCGGAATTATAGGGATGGGCTCTGGTCATCTGCTTAAATATATATTAAATGCTCAATGGTTTATCTCTTTATTTCTTCTTGTTCCACTGTTTTCTCTTCTTGCCTTTATCCTTGGCGTAATTGCCTCTTCAAGGGCGAATGACCCAAAGACAGCACAAAATATAGCCATCCTTGTTGTGCTTCCCATTTTAGCCATTATAGGAGGGCAACTTATCGGGTTTACAGTATTTACTTTAGCCAGACTCTTTTTTTTATCTATTATAGCAGGCGTTTTAAATTTGTTCGTCCTTCGTGCTGCTGTTCGTCTTTTTCAACGTGAGTCAATTGTGGTAAGATGGCGATAAAAAAGAGAAGATAATAATCGTAAAATATAAAATTAAAAATAAGCAAAATAATTTCAAGCGGTTTATAAATTTATTAAGATTTAAGAGGATTGCGGTTTAAGATGAGACTAAACTAACTTTATTACTTCCCCTTTAACTTCCTCACTTCCAGCCAAAAAGGAAACTTTTATAAGATAGCTTTTTGCTTCCTCAACGGCTTCCTTTATCTCCTCTACAGTTGGGGCCCTCCACCTTTTAGAGAAGATGGGCCAGTAAGCATCTATGCGAAGAGGGATTTCTTTATCAACGGAGGCGATAAATTTGGCTATTTTACCAATCTCCTCTTTATCTATAAAATCAGGGATAAGGACAGTTTCGGCACTTAGTTTAATTTTACTTTGATAAAGTTTTTGAAAATTCTCCAAAACCATTTTATTTGATTTGCCAGTATATTCTTGGTGTATTTT
>DMDI01000223.1:4768-10163 GCA_003445555.1 Desulfotomaculum sp.
CTTTTATACTTACCTTAACCTCGTCCATTCCTTCAAGTTCGGGGAGGGAATAACCATTTGTGAGCAAATAATTCCAAGTGCCAAGTTCATGGTGAAGTCTTTTAGTGATTTCCGAAAGAGTTTGATCAAAAGTTGGCTCCCATCCTTCAAAAACTACAATCTTTGGTTTTGCCTTTTTTAAAGCCGTGATTAATTCATCTAAAGCAAGGAAGGTTGGAAAGAAAGGCTTAGGACTTTTTATCCCTGGGAAGTGACAATCTAAAGGTTCTGCTCTCCTTAAGCATCCTTTACAGGAAAAGTTACATCCCCAGAAAAATAGGCAGGATAAATTATGGGCGGCGTGAAAGGAAATATGATAAACTTTAGTTTCTATCATTTTCTACTTAACCTAACCCCTTTCTCTTTGCAAACAGTACATTAACTGGAGAAGTTTTTGTGGTATCCACTAAAAACATTATCTCCACTCCAAAACCCGGAGCGAACCGCAAATATGCTGTTAGGCGCTTGCTGAACGCCTTCTCGCTAATATAGAACACATGTTCACAATATCAAGACTTCGTTCAACGGTCGTCTTGGTGTATGCTCCTTCTCCTGTTCAGCATAGCCCAAGCGGAATGTGAGCTGCGGCATGACGCCCTCCATCGGCATCAGCTTGGTCACCTCGGTTTTGATCTCAGGGAGCTGCAGGATCTGGTTCATCGGATGCAAACGAATGCCTGAGTTCGTAACCAGTAGCCACACCCGTTCGAAAGCCTGCCCAGCTTTGACCTGTGCGGTCCGGTTGCTGCCACGCGAACTGAGCGCAACAAGCACCGGCGCACTCATCAGCACCTCTGAATCTTTCTTAGCTGTGCCCTCTCCCGTTCAGGTAGGTCACGGCCAACTGTGCCACCTTGGAGACCAGCCACGGCATGCCGAAGGCGCCCTGTCCGATCCAGTAACCAAGCTCATCGCGCCAGGCAGGATCGGCGAACTGCAGCGCGTCGGCACGCACCATCAACTCATCCTCCCCGCTTGATATCAGGCTCGTCGGTCACGTGCAGCCGGATGTCCTCTTCCACGCAACAATCATGCAACCGCTGGAGGTCCTCCGCTGGGATAGGGCGCGCATAGTATGCCTGGCGGTTGGTGTGGCGGGCGGGAATAGCATCGAATAGCGCCGTTGGCCTGAATGCCGAAGGCTGCCCCGGTGGCGTGAACCGCCCCACTGCCGACAGTTCCTCATTACCCAGCTCCGGGAAGTAGGTCACTTGGTGGGCATAGCCGAAGTGCTCGGCAGCTATCAGCAAGTTCTCCAATGCACAGCCTATACTAATATTAAATTCCCTCTGGTCAGTATCGGCTACCTTTAGCCACCCGGTCTTATCTACGAATATCCGAATGCGCCTAACAATAAAAATTGATAAATAAGTAGGATTATGTTAATATAATAAAGACTTTGTGTATTTGTCAAGCCCCAAAAGTATACCACTTTGATCACGAAAAGATTTACCGCCACCGGGTAAAATTTGTCCATATGACAAGGACTTTTTGGTAAATAATTTCATTAAACCGTAGACCATTTTGCCTCTTTGTTTCCCAACGTTCTCTCGCTTCCTTATGTTACCAGTTTCTTTTTCCGGCCAGAAATTTATCCGTGCCCTGTTTTTTAAGCCTGTCGAGGTTCTTCAGGTGAGCATTTTCGTGGACGGGCTTAAGGAAATCTAATATTGCACAGGTTCGAAATTCTTCACACTCCCAGCAACCCTGGATATTATTTTTTTGGCAACTGCTTCTGATCTTGCAGGCAGGTGGCCCGCCTCCATTCCGGCAGGTTCTTTTGCAGCGCAGCCTTATCATTTATTTTAAGGGTACCTTTAAATTCCTAAAAAAATTTGACATTTAAAAACATTAATTGTGCTATTATTATCTAAATAGGGGGAAATCTTTTGGTGAAAGGAGCAAAGGCGCCGCAGGTAATGCCGGGAGCCCAAATAGGCGGAAAGGTAGAATTTACAAAAATAGCTCCTCCCGTAAAAGAAAAACCTTTATGGGAAAAAGTTTGGGTAAAAGTGCTGGCTTTAGTTAAGCTTTTAGTCCTGGCCCTGCTTATGGCCTTTTTTGCTGCCCGGCTTTTAAGAGGCGGCTCAGAAACAATGACCACAAGGCCGGGCTTAAGCCTGGGATTAGGTTTGGGAGTTGCCGTGCTGGCTCCCTTGGTCTTAGTTATTCTTTGTGCTATTATAATTGGTCAGGCGGCTACTTTGGTTTTAGGCACGTTTTACTTAAGCCTTTTGGCCTTAGGAGGGCTTTTGTTTAAACCCGTTGCCGGTTTAGTGGCGGGGAATTTTATTTTCCGTTATTTACAAAAGGAAAAACAAACTGCTCTTCTCTGGACAGTCCTTTTGGGGAGCACAGTTATCTGGCTGGTTTGCCTTGTTCCATACCTGGGAGCAGTAATTAACGTTTTGGGCCTGCTTTTTACCGTCGGAACCCTTACCGTTTTGCTAAGCCGGAATTTTCTTACCTGGCCCTGGGGAGGGGGAAAAAACGAAAAAACTGTTTCCGGGACAACCGAATCCGGTATTAATGCCGCTAATTAAATACCCTAAACATTATCCGGAAAATATCCTCCAGAAAGGTGGTTATATAATTAAATTAACTCAGGAAACCTTTCCTTTCTCTTTTTAAACGCGAGTAGGGCCGTTAAATTTAACGTCCCTACTCGCGTATCTACCAAGTTAGTGGCGTTTGGCTTTAGCTAACAACATGGGCATTTCCAGGAAAAATATCGCCAGAAGAAATGGGGGTTAAAAATGGATATAATGATTAAATGGTTTCCGCCTTCTTGGTTTCAAATAAAAACAGGGCAGAAAATAATTTATATTGATCCCGCCTACTTAAAGACCTATTTTAAGAATTATCCTAAAAAAATCGAGTTTTCCAAGTGGCCGGAGGAGATTGATGGGCTGCCCGAAGAATTAGAGAAGGCCGATTTAATTTTAATAACGCATAATCACAAAGACCATTGCAAGCGGGTTACGGTGGACCGGCTCACCCGTCCGGGTACTTTAATTGTGGCCCCAAAGCGGTGCGTTAAACCGTTGGGAAAGGAAATAAAAGCAATTAGTCCAGGGGAGGAAATAACCTTTGAAGATGTAAAAATAAGGGCCGTAGAAGCTTATAATATCAAATTTTCAAGAAAAATATGGCATCGTCAGGGTGATGGTGTTGGCTACGTAATTACGCTGAAAGGAAGAACAATTTATCATGCTGGTGATACAGACTTCATACCTGAAAGGAATAATCTGGGAATTATCGATATAGCTTTAATTCCTATTGGAGGAATCTTTACCATGGACATTCAGGAAGCGGTTGAAGCTACTATGGCCATAAAACCCAGGGTTGTAATCCCGATGCATGTTCTTAAGGCAAATCCCCAGGAATTTAAGACCAAAGTAGAAACAAGGTCAGATGTTCAGGTCATGCTTTTGCAAATAGGAGAAGCTCATTATCTGGAAGAAAGTAGCAAGAATTAAACCCTTAAAAACATTAAAGATATTCTCAAATAGCCAAAGAAGTAATCTCATGCTGTTCTACATGTGACCCTTGCGGATTTGATGCAGTTGAGCAAGCGAAAAAAATCGATTACTCTGAGGTAGATTATGACGAAAAACGTATTGATGAAGTTAAACCGGGTTACCAAGACTTACGTTATGGGCGAGGTGGCGGTTGAAGCATTAAAGGAGACTTCTTTGGAAGTATACGAAGGTGAACTGCTGGTTATTTTGGGTCCCAGCGGTTCTGGCAAAAGCACCCTGCTGAACATCATGGGTGGGATGGACCTGCCGACCAGCGGCCTGGTATATTTTGGACAGGAAGAACTAAGCCAGGCAAAAGACAATCAATTAACCAGATATAGACGCTATGAGTTAGGCTTTTTATTTCAATTTTTCAATCTCATTCCCGATTTGACAGCAAAGGAATGAAAGATGGTGGTTTTTTGGGCGGTATCTATGGTATGGCTTTCATTGGTGCGGCGGTTTATTACCTCCAGCATGCTGCTACGTTCTGGGCCGGGGGTCTTTGGTTTTTCAAACGTGCTGATATACAGGGTACTGGAACTTCTGAAAATATAGATCATCCACCGTTCCTTTCTTCATAGCGGAGAGAATACGGCCATTTATCCAGGACTCTTCTTTTAGGCGAATTACGCCCAAACGGGGAAGTTGGACGGCTTTTCCTTTGATCTTGATAGTTCCTGTTAATCGAAATGAATCGTGTATACCTTTCTTGTAAGTATTCAGTAAACCGGGCAGCAGGAGTAGGTTATAGAGTCGTGATCACCCCGGCCTTATTTTTCAGCTCCCGGTACTCTTCGTTAAATCTTTTTCGTATGCTGTCTCTGCCCCCTCTAAATGCCTTTTTAAAGCTTTAAGTTTATATTATGGTGTCCCCTTAATTTCCCTTAATTTCCACCGTGGAAGGAGGATGTGGCGGGATCTAGCGATTTCCCTCTTCGTATGTGTAGTAGAAGATTCATTGCCACCGATATCATCTATATCATCTCCTGATCCTTTCGCCAAACCGTCGGAGGTGGTAGAATAGAGAAAGAGCATCATTGGTTCTGAATGGGGTTTTAAAGGGTGATAGGAGAACCGGAAAGAGGAAAATCATTTTCTTGGCCCCACGGGATCCAGTTAGGGAGGTAGTTTTGATGCAGATAGTAGATACAACGATATCCATCGGTGAACTCCATAGGATGGCTGCTGAGATGTTCGGAGATTTGGTGAAAGCGGTCGTTGATGTCGATAGGGAATTGATTGCCGTTGATGCCGAGCTTCATTCCGACTTAGAAGCGCTCCTTCTGAACGACGGATCGAACCAGGGAAGCCTGTGGGGAATTAACCTTTATCCCGAAAGATCCAGCGAGGACTTCATTGAGTTTGATTCTATGATTAACATCCGTCCTTCTCAGGGCAATCGAAGCCGAGGCGTGGATGATGAGAAAACACGCGCCCGGATCCTTACTATAATCAAGAAAAAGGTGATCAAGTGAATTATCAGCATAAGCAACTTGCGGCGGGGCGCTGGCAGCAAATGTCGTTCGCCGAACAAATGGCGAATATTGGTAGTGAGGTTGAACGGGCGCTCAGATGGCGGGCTAAGAATGATCCCGACTATGCCCGGCGGGCGTTCGAGCGCGCCTTAGAACTGATGGATCTTACCCTGGCGAGTGCCCAGGGGTTTCCTCGTCTCAAGGAACTTGCACGTCTGCGTGAAGCAATGATTGATTATTTCGCTGGTACAAACCAATTTGGGTCGACAGAAGAATCGTGGCGGCGATATTTCCTGCCCTTCAACTATATCGCGCGCCGGGACCGTTAGCGCTGCCGGTAAGCAAATTATTCGCGGT
>DMDI01000029.1 GCA_003445555.1 Desulfotomaculum sp.
GGGGGAGGGAAGGGAGGGGGTGGCTGAGTAGTTACTAAAATTATAAATTATAAGAATTATTTTGGCAAATTAACTTAGTAACACTTTATAACTTTTTCCCGTTTTAAAGCCTTTTCCCGCTTGCTTTTTTAACTTATAAGAAATAAAATTTAAGGCAAAATAAGAGAGAGACTTTAGCGCCATGTTACGTAAGCATGTATACCTTAGCGGCCGGGTGCAGGGTGTTTATTTCCGGGAGCACACCCGCCAGGCGGCCCAAAAACTTAATCTTACCGGCTGGGTGAGAAATCTAAGAGACGGGCGGGTAGAAGCAGTTTTTGAAGGTTCCGGGCCTGCGGTAACCGAAATGTTACGGTGGTGCGCTAAAGGTCCACCGTCCGCCAGGGTGGAAAAAATAGAAGAAACTAGTGAGACCTACCGCGGTGATTTTCTTGATTTTAGAATTCTCCCCACCAAGTAATTAAAAGTTTAATTAAACCAGCTTAATCATTGAATTTTTCAGGTAACCAGCTAAAAAAGACTTCCCAAACCTGACGGTAGGTATTGGTAAACTGGTGGTCACCCCCTTCAATCCAGACTAATTCTTTAGGCTGGCCGGCCGCCCGATGTATTGCTTCAGCCTCAAAGCCGGGAACTACCTCATCCTGAACACCATGGACTATTAATAAGGGCCGGGGGGAAATTAAAGAGGCGCAATGGGTTATATTGTATTTTTTTATATCCTTTAAAAAGTCATCTTTAAGTAAAACAACCTTATTTTCCGTATTTTCCGTTAAAATTTTTTCTGTTACGTCCTGAGGGGATTGCGGGTGACCAATAACAAGCCTTTCCAGCGCCGCCGGGGTGGCCCAAATGCAAACACCTGCAACCCTATAGTCACAGGCAGCTAAAGCTAATGCGGTTGTACCGCCAAAACTGCGTCCCTGGACAACAATAGGGCTAAACCCTTGCCGGCGGCACCATGATACAGCATTTGCCAAGTCGTCTATTTGTCTGGTTAAAGTAAGTTCATTAAAAATACCTTCACTTTCCCCAACCCCGGTAAAATCAAAAAGAAATGTTGACCAGTCGCGACCTGCTAATTCCTCAGCCATTTCTACCGCCCGTCCTCTTCCTTCCTTACTCCCCGCCAAACCATGACAAACCACTACCATGGGTCCTTTTTTTCCTGCCGTAACGCAGCAAAGGCCGGCTAACTTTAGACCCCTTGAATTATTAAAATTCACTTTACTCCACTGATACATAAAATTTTACCTCGCTTTTAATATCCGTTGAGAAGAAAGAAAGGTTTCTCTAGCTAATCATATAACCATCGCCCCCTCCCTTCCCTCCCCCCTGAAGGGGGAGGTTAGGTGGGGGCGGGTCGGTAATTGAAGCGATAATTACGAAACATTGTACTATGCTATACTCAAGCGGGCGTCAAGAGCCAGTACTCCCTTTGGCCTTACCAGTAAAGGATTAAGGTCTAGTTCCTGAATTTCAGGATGATTGACGACTATTTGCCCCAGGCTAAGCAAGGAACTGACCAGGGCTTCTATATCTAAGGGGGGCTTGCCCCGAAAACCCAAAAGCAGTTGATATGAACGTGTTTCCTTAATCATGGCCAGTGCCTGGGTACGATTAATGGGGGCAATCCGAAAAGCAACATCTTTAAATAATTCGGTATAAATGCCTCCTAACCCGTAAACCAAAACAGGGCCAAAAACCGGGTCTTTTTTGCTCCCCAGGATAATCTCGATACTATCCGGGTCAGTAATATAAGGCTGAATAAGCACCCCTAAAACCGGTATTTTTAACTCTTGATTTAGCTCAAGGGCCTTTATTTTTTTAAAAGCATTTTCTACGGCTTCAGGGCTGTTCAAGTTTAGGTAAACTCCTCCTAAGTCAGATTTATGGGTAACTTCAGGACTTAATACTTTCATGACTACCGGATAACCAATTTCTTCAGCCGCGGCCAAGGCCTCGATTAAATTGTAAGCCACTTTTGTTGATACGATGGGAATATCATATGCTTGAAATATTTCTTCCAGTTCAGGGAAATTAATGGTAGCTTTATTTTGATTTCGGGCCGTATAAAAAATTCTTTTAACCCGGTTTATCTTCTGTTCATTAAAAACAATAAAGGGTTCGTTTTTCTCCGGGTTCTCCAGGGCGGGTTTTATCTGCTGGTGGTAACGGTATAACGCGCCCAAGGCTGCCATGGCCCTTTCCGGTGAATGGTAGGCTATAATATGACCCGGCTTTTCTAATATAGCGGCAAATTCCTGCCGGTAAGGGCCATATACCCAAACAGCTACCGGTTTTTCGGGGTGGTTGGCGGCAGCCTGATTAAGTAAATCAGTGATGTTTAGTAGTTTATCCTGAGCCGGGTGGAGGTACGCGGGTGAAACACAAAATACCGCGTCAACCCGGGGATCATTAAGTACAATCTCTAGCGATAAAGAATAAATATGATGGTACCCGTGTATCATTCCGGCCGGCCAAATATCGGCCGGATTAATTACTTCCATCCAGTCAGGAAAAACTTCTTTAAGACGGTTCACGGTAGAGGGACTGAACTGCGCTAATTTTAAGCCATAGTTACTCATGGCGTCAGCCGTAGCAATCCCTGCCCCGCCACTAATGGTTAAAACGGCAATCCTTTGACCTGGAATGGACTGATAGGTAAGAAAAGTTTTATTAAAAATACGCATTTCTTCGACATCTTGCACCCTGATAAGGCCACTTTGCTTAAATGCCGTTTCAAAGACGTGGTCTTCCCCGGCTAAAGAGCCGCTGTGCGAAATAGCCGCTTTGGCTCCTGCCTCACTGCGTCCTGTTTTTAAGCAAAAAACAGGTTTTTTACAGCCTGTTTTTCGAGCAAGTTCCATAAACCGCCGTCCGTTTTTTATGCCCTCAATATGCAGATTTATTACTTTAATTTGAGGGTCGTTACCTAAATACTCCAGTAAATCACTTATTTCAATATCGGCCGCGTTGCCTAGATCAATTCCCAGGCCTAACCCGGCCGTAAAATCAGCCGACCCCAGGAGGAATATCCCTGATTGACTGATCATACAACAATTATTTTTTTGGCGGTGAAAATCAAGAAAGGAGGTATGAAAATCAACAAAAGTATTTACCACCCCAATTGTATTAGGACCAATGAGACGGGTCCCGGTACCCTGGATTATTTTACCCAGTTCTGCCTGCATCACCTGACCTTCTTTATCTCCATCCGCAAAACCCTGGGTTACCACAATTACGGCTTTAATTCCTTTGAGGACACAGTCTTTTACTACCTTTACAACCGCGGTACGCGGCGTTGAAATAACTGCTAAATCTACCGCTTCCGGTAATTCCAACACCGAACGGTATAATGTTTGGCCTAATACTTCTCCTCCTTTAGGATTAACGGCGTAAATCCGGCCGTTAAAGCCGGTTTTCAGCACTTGTTCAAGGGAGTTATACGCTTCTGGTCCTGTACGGGTAGTTACACCAATTAAAACCACTGAACGAGGATTTAAAAAATAATTAACTTCATTAAGAGAAAGCAAATACAGAAGCCTCCTTAACACTTCAAAATTAAATATAAAAATAGAAATAAAAAGGTTCCTTTAAATAAAGGAACCTTCGGCCTATTTTATAAGGCCTAAAAGGTAATTCTTTTAACCACGCTAATATAACCGTTTTTATCTTTCTTAGCTATATCGCCGGTATAATAAACACCTTTCATTTTACTCCAGTATCTATCTTTATAAAGTTCCTGATTTTCATAAATTGTTCTCAGCATGTATGGCCAGGGCTTTTTTATCACCAGGTACCCTTCCTCTTCAACCCCTACTTCTTTTCCTTCTTCATTTACAACCCCGGCTACAATTCCGGGGAAAGCCGTTCCGATAGAACCAGGTTTTAAGGGCATGGTTGGTAAAGTGCTAATTAAAAGCCCGCCCGTTTCAATTTGCCCCCAAACATCCATAATATGACATTGTTCTTTTCCCACTGTCTTGAAATACCAATTCCATATTTCTAAATCTATTGGCTCATCCATGGTTCCTAGGAGTCTCAGGCTTGACAAATCATGTTTTTCCAACCAGGCATCGCCTTGACGCATAAGATTTTTAATATTTAAAACAATAGCCGTAAAAATATTAATTTCGTATTTTTCAACTAATGACCACCATTTATCCGGATAAGGATAAACAGGGATACCTTCGTAAAAGAAAATAGTTGCTCCATTTAATAAGGGACCGTACACAGTATAGGTATGGCCTGTAATCCAGGCCGGATCAGAAGTACACCAATAACGGTCAATGTCTTTTAAATCCCCAATTAACTTAGTAGTAAAATAGGCTCCTACCATATATCCACCGTGAGTATATAAATATCCGTTAAGTAAGCCTGAGCGTTGTGAAATATGAGGCCGGTAAATTATAAAAAGCGGGTCTTCGGCGTCCATAGCTTCGGTCTCTTCTTTAACATTAACAATAGGTAGGTTGACCAATTCGTGAAACCAATAATCACGGGCTATCTCCATAGGAACATCCTGGCCTGTTCTTTTAACTACAATTACTGTTTTTACCGTAGGGGTTAACTTTAAGGCTTCATCCAATACATCCTTTTTTAGAGGAACAACAACACCGCTACGAAAACTCCCATCTGAGGCAACTACACATTTAGAACCGGTACTTAAAATTTGTTGTCTTAAAGTGTAAGCATCCAGTCCTATATACGCTATATGGTGAATAGCCCCTATTTTAGCACAGGCCAGCATCATCATAATTTGCTCGGGAATCTTGGGTAAAAAGATGGTTACGCGGTCGCCCTTTTTAACCCCCATATTTTTCAGGAGATTAGCGCATTTATTTACTTCCCGGCAAAGAGCGTGATAACTATAAGTCCGCATTTCGCCATTTTCGCCTTCCCAGATAAGGGCCAACTTGTTGCGCATTGGGGTATTATTATATCTTTCCACGGCGTTATGGAAAATATTAACCTTTCCTCCCTCGAACCATTTATAAAAAGGAGGATTCTGGTCGTTTAATGTTTTTTCCCAGGGCGTATACCAGTTTAATTCTTTAGCTACTTCCTGCCACAATTTAACCGGATCATCCCGCGCTTCTTCAATAAGCTTTTTGTATTGCCTTGCGTTTGCCTTTTCAATTAACGATTCTGACGGTACAAAATAACCATTTTTTTCTTGAAACATATATACTGCCCCCTAGATTGATTTATCTTTATAATAAATTTTGCGAATTACCAGATAATAAAGAAAATACTTATAATATTTTATCTTTCGCTATAAATAAAAAAAATCCTTTTTTTTTCTAAAAAATTATACCATAAAATTAAAGATTAAAGGAGTTTATAATTTGCCCGATTTATTTTAATAAACTAACTCATTTTACTAAGATCAGGTAATCTTGCTTTTCGATAACCCGCCCTACAGTTTGTACAAAAAGAGTTCTCTTCTCCTGCCGGTTTAAAGCAGCAAAAAAATCCCGTTCTTTTTCCCCTGATAAAGCAATAAACAGCCCCCCGGAAGTCTGGGGATCAAATAAGATCATTTTTTCAGTGGCCGTAATTCTCCCGGCAAAGACAATTTCATTTACCAAATAGTCCCGGTTTTTATAAGCCCCTCCCGGAATTAGACCCAAAGAAGCTAAATTTTCAATTTCAGGAAGAAGAGGTATTTTACCCATTTCTAATTCCAGGGAAACATTACTGGCCAAAGCCATTTCTGCGGCGTGGCCCAAAAGCCCAAAACCGGTAATATCCGTACAGGCATGAACACTTGCCGCGGACATAGCCGTGGCGGCGGCGGCGTTAAGGGTGGTCATACTGGTTACGGCCGCCGCATGTGTTTCTTGGGAAACCAAATCAGCTTTAATACCCGTGGTGATAATCCCTGTCCCAAGAGGCTTGGTTAAAATAAGCAGGTCCCCGGGTAAAGCCCCGGCATTAGTAATAACTTTTTGGGGCGACACCAGCCCCGTAACCGCAAGGCCGTACTTGGGCTCGTCATCCTGGACGCTATGCCCCCCGGCTATAATTGCTCCCGCTTCGGCCACTTTATCTGCTCCCCCCTGGAGAATGGCCGTTAGCCATTCCAAGGGAAGACAATTAGGAAAACAGACAATATTTAAGGCCAAAAGGGGACGCCCGCCCATGGCGTATATATCGCTTAAAGCGTTAGTAGCGGCCACCTGGCCGAAAAAATAGGGGTCATCAATGACCGGGGTAAAAAAGTCTATGGTTTGGATTAAAGCTAAATCTTCCGTTAGTTTATATACCGCAGCATCATCGGATGTTTCCAGGCCCACCAAAAGATTCCGGTCTTTTACCGGGCTTAATTGTAACTGGCGCAAGACTTGCGCCAAG
>DMDI01000109.1 GCA_003445555.1 Desulfotomaculum sp.
CTGAAAGTACGCGTACTTTCAGGCCGGTCTCTTTTCTCATTAAAGCTAAAAAATGTGCCTGGTTAACCGCGTCCCTAACGGCACTGGTCGCTACCGGAATAATTTTTTCAGCTTGCCATAACCGGCTAATATTTAAATAACTCTTAGCCGCGTTTATTGTCCGGTCAATCGCCTCAGGACGTAAATAACCACCCGCCATCCCTTCTCCCAGCCTGGTAATGGCCTGCTTTTTCTCTAACGCTTTCACTTGTCCATTTTTGCCCGCCTCTACCACTAAAAGACGGATTGAATTTGTCCCCAAATCTATTACGGCTATTCGGGTCATCAAGGGACCCCCTCTTGCTTATGCTAAAAATATCTCGAACATCGAACATCGAACATCGAGGACGTTCCCCCTCTTGCTTATATTTAAAAAGCCCGAAACTAAAAAAACGTTCCTTGATGGAACGCTTTACTTTTTTGATAAAAACTTAAACTTGGCTATAACGGTAACTGTTTTTTGTGCTGCGGCCACCTCTTTTTGCTTCAGCGCTACGACGCAATACCTCTTGCCTTTCTTCGCTTTCTTTCAAAAAAATGGCCAACTTATCTTCAAAAGATAGGTGGCCTTTTTTCGTCTGGTAAGATTTATCTTTTCCTGCCTTTGTCTGTTTAATGGACAAACCGATTTTACCCTTTGGATCTACTGATATTACTTTTACGGTAACCTGCTCATTTAGCTTTAAATAATCACCAATATCTTTTACATAACCGTCGGCTACTTCTGAAATATGAACTAAGCCAGTCTCACCCCCGGGCAGTTGAATAAAAGCCCCAAAATTCGTAATTCCGGTGACAAAACCAACTAAAATACTTCCTAATTCAATTGGCATAACTAAAAGGGTCTTCCTCCCTCAGGTAATACAATTACAAATATTGTACGTAAAAAAACATGAAAATGTCAAGCTAGTTTTTTTATTCTGTGTATTTTTTTATTCTGTTTTTGCTTGAATTACCCGCACCTCCCCGGACCTAACCAATCCTAATTTTTCCCTGGCTATCTGTTCAATATAAGCGTCAGTCCTGATTAATTTTAGTTGGTCTTTAAGCTCAGCATTCTTTTTTTGTAAAGTTTCTACTTGTACCCTCATTCCATAAAGTTCTTTTTGCATCACCCGTAACTGGTTAAATTGCAGACCAAAAGAAAAAATGAAGTAAAGGAGTATAATTAAAAGTAGTATAGTGGGAAGCCTACCTTTGCTAAGACGCAAACGGTATCTATCTGGCTCTGCTATCTCTTTTTGACGGATGTATCCACTTTTTGGCCTATACCCTGGAGAAATCACCTCGAATCTTCCTCCTTACCTTCTTTTGCTTCCTCATCATCTAAACTAAACAAGCCTAAATGTTCCCCGGAAAAAACAATTACCACTTCATATTCTTTATGCCGGGCCCGGCTGTATAAAGTAGCTACGGTACTGGCACTTATTTTTAAGCGGCTGGCAATTTGTTCGTTGGTATAACCCTTTTCTTTGAGCACAACAACCTGGCGTTCCCGAAAGCTTAATCTTTCCGCACCCCGTATTTCTACCTTCATTTTTTCTCCTGTAGGCGGTTATCCACTAATTTATCCACAGTATGTGGACAATATTAATACGTTATAACTACTTAGTTTCTATGTTTTTTAAAAAATTCCTGCTAATTTTTTAAAAAACATAATAGTTAATTTTAATTAACTTAAATTTACAAAAAATTTCTCATGTAAAAACTATTTTAAGTTAAATCTAAATGATATAATCATATGAAAAAGTTTTATTCTTCATGATTTTATTTTAATTGAGGTGAAAAATGCCCTTGACTATCACTGAAAAAATTCTAGCCGCCCATACTGACCAAAAAAAAGTTACCCCGGGAGAAATAATCAACGTAAAAGTGGACTTAGTCCTGGGAAATGATATAACCGCCCCCGTGGCCATTCAAGAATTTAAAAAACTTAGCTTCACCCAAGTTTTTGACCGGGAAAAGGTGGTATTAGTACCGGATCATTTCACGCCAAACAAGGATATTAAGTCAGCCGAACAAGCCTTAATTCTCAAAAAATTTGCTCAAAAATACCAAATTACTAATTACTTTGAAGTAGGACGCATGGGTATAGAGCATTGCCTGCTGCCCGAACAAGGTTTAGTTGGCCCGGGAAATTTAATTATTGGGGCTGATTCACATACCTGCACCTATGGAGCGTTAGGCGCTTTCTCCACCGGGGTAGGCAGTACGGATTTGGCTGCCGCCATGGCCTCAGGTGAAATCTGGTTAAAAGTACCCTCTTCCCTTAAGTTTATTTACACAGGTCAACTGTCTCCCTGGGTAGGAGGCAAGGACTTGATTCTTTTTACCATTGGGAAAATAGGGGTAGACGGAGCATTGTATGCGGCCATGGAGTTTACCGGACCGGTTATCCAACAGCTCCCCATGGCTGACCGTTTTACCATGTGTAATATGGCCATAGAAGCCGGGGCCAAAAACGGAATTATTGCTCCGGACGAAATAGCCCTGGCTTACGTTAAAGATAGAATAAAAAAACCTTATCATATTTACCAAAGTGACCCGGGGGCTAAATACGCGGCTACTTTTGATTTTGACGTTACGCCATTAGAGCCCCAAGTGGCTTTTCCCCATTCTCCTGAAAATACCCGCCCTATTAGTGCCGTAGGAAACGTACTCATTGACCAGGTCATAATTGGCTCTTGCACCAACGGCCGTCTGGAAGACTTGCGCCTGGCGGCAAATGTTTTGCGTAACCAAAAGGTTCACCCTTACGTCCGGCTTATTATCATCCCGGGCACCCAGGAAATTTACCGGCAGGCCCTCAAAGAGGGGTTAATTGAGGTTTTTCTGGCGGCAGAGGCCGTAATCAGTACCCCCACCTGCGGCCCTTGTCTGGGTGGTCATATGGGTATTCTGGCCAAAGGAGAACGGGCTATAGCTACTACAAACCGTAACTTTATAGGCCGGATGGGCCACCCGGAAAGCGAAGTTTATCTGGCTAACCCGGCCATCGCTGCTGCCTCAGCTATCCTGGGCCGGATTGCGGCTCCCTGGGAGGTGAGTTAGGTGGAACTGCACGGTAGAGTATGGAAGTTCGGGGATAATATTGATACAGACCTTATTATTCCCGCCCGTTACCTTAATGTTTTTGATCCGCTGGAATTAGCCAAACACTGTATGGAAGATATTAACCCGGCGTTTGCCCAAGAAATTCAACCGGGAGATATTATTGTAGCCGGGAAAAATTTTGGCTGCGGCAGCTCAAGGGAACACGCGCCTTTAGCCCTCAAGGCAGCCGGAGTTAGCGCTATTATTGCCCCTTCTTTCGCCCGGATTTTCTACCGTAATGCTTTTAACATTGGTTTACCTATTTTTGAATTTCCACCGGCGACTGAAAAAATTAGGACCGGAGACGAAATAGTTATAAATATGGCGACCGGAGTAATTACCAACTTGACGCAAAATGAGCAGTATCAGACAACCCTAATACCGCCATTTATGCAGGAAATTATTAGCGCCGGCGGATTAATAAATCATATCCAAAAAAATAAACGCAAAGGTAAATGAACTTAAAATTAATTATAGAACAGTTTTTGCCGCTTTAAAAACAGAAATAATTTAACTACCTTTAGGGTTACGTTTAAATCTAATGATAAAATAAAACCCGCGCCTGATAAATTGGCCTGGAAAAAATAAAACAAAATAAATTACCCGGTAGGGGAAAATAAACGCCGTCCAGATCAAATGGCTAATTTTCATCACTATTTTAAATAACTTTCTAATTACGAGATATAAACGGTAAACGAAGGAATAAGTTAATTGACTAAAAATTTTAAGGTAAAGCAGGGCTCCTAAAACTAACCCGAAAAAAATAAAAAAACGTATCTCACCTTGATTTCCGGGAAATAAAAAAATAAAAACCAGGGGGGTTAAAATTAGCCAAAACAATAGGTCGCCAATTATAGTCCCTGTTTTTTTAAGCTTTAATATGTTCCGGATAACTTGATAAACGTTATAGCAAAAAACTAGGAAAAAACCTGAGGCAATAGCTAAGGAAAATAACTTAAGTTGTTCTTCTAAGGTCATAAACCCAACCCTTTATTTTTAAAATAAAAGGTGTTTAAAAATGCCTTTTTTTATTAGATATTTATTTGTTTAAGGTTATTTGAATAATCTACTAATAATGTCTTTAGGTTGTTTTTGTCTTTTTTTCATCCCTTTATCTTTTTGAAACTGCATTTCCGAAAAAAATCCTTCGGCATTTAAAATACCGTTGGTTAAGTCTAGATGCGTAATATTAAGCCCTTCCCCTTTTAAAACCAACAAACCCATATTTGTTTCCAAGACAATCTTTTGCTCGTCAAAACTTTCTACTAAAAGAATGCCTTCTAAAACAATAAATTTGCGATCGGTAAGAATAAGTTTATTTTTATTGTCTTCCATAAAGTATTGTCCCCGGAACGAAAAAATTATGCCTGCATTTTAATTTTTATGTTTCTACTAACTAAATTATTCGGTGCTTTTTTAGATTTACCACTATACGGCTAACTGGATAACCACTTTATATAATTTTTACGGCCAATATTTTTTTAGCTCCACCCCTTTAAAATAAAAACGAATTATTTCTTCGGGTGACTTTCCTTCCTGAGCAAGCTGCCTTGCTCCCCACTGACACATTCCTACCCCGTGTCCAAAACCTTTCCCCTTCAAGATTAAGTTGCCATCCTGTATGGTTATGGCCGTTAAAAAAGTAGAGCGAACCCATTCACTGCCTAAATTCAACCTTAAGGCAGGAGCTCCCACCACTGCCCCGCCAAGCTTAATTTTGGTTGCCCGGCCAGAAGGACCGCGCTCAATAATTTGAGCCGAAGTTATTTCCCCTGGTGCTTTACCGGTAACTTTAACCACCGCAGCCCGCACTCTTTCTAACGGAATTTTAGTTTCCCAGGTCCGATAGACCGAAGGCGTAATTTTCAAGCAATCATCTTTTATACCGGCCTTTGCGTAAGGCGTAGGGGTTTTGGTATAACTCAGTCCCTCTGCCGCCGAAGCTGTTACTCCGCCATTACAGGCGCAAAACCAGGCCTTAATACAATCCCCTTGGTAGGTTACCACCTCGCCACGCGTCCTTTTTACCGCTTCACGGACATTCTTATTAATTCGGGCCGCATTATAAGCTTGAAATTCTTCGGTACTGGTGGAGGCATCTGTGCCATGCAGTTTTCGAACTCGCTCCGCTTTAATATTTTCCAGGGTGAAAGTACGGGCTAAAATAGCTTGCGCCGCCAAAGCATTAACCGGCCAGGCAGGATCCATTTCCGCGGCCACTACCCCGGCAATGTATTCTTCCATTTTAAGTTTCCTTTTTTCTCCACTTTCATTTATATATAGACTAATGATGGGCTCCCGACGCGGTACATCCGGTCTAATTTTACGTTCTGCCGGACGGAGGCACCCGATTATCTGCAAGCACAAGAAAAGCATAACTATTATCCTTGCTATCCCCACTTGTTTACCGGTTAAATAGGTTATCGTAAAAATAACCTCCTCGCTTATTTTAATTAATGTAGGGGCGTTAAATTAAACGCCCCTACATTAATTTTATTTTTTACCCAAAAAAACAAAATTTATACAAGAAAATAAAAAGGCCCTACAAGTTAATAGTCAGGTCGCCTGGTAAATACCCTAAAGTCCTTAATTTTAAACAACCATTAATTATTGACTATTACTCATTTAGGCCTAAATTTATTTGTTTAAAACAAAAAGCTAGTCTTTGAGCAACTGGTACATTTCTGTTGCCTGCTTGGCAGGCACGTTTTCTTGAACAAAACAAACCTTTACTTTTAGCTGCCGGTAACCATAATTAAATTCTATAATATCACCAGCCTTGACCGCTGTTCCTGCCTTGGCCCGCTGCCCGTTAACCCATACCTGTCCTTGTTGACATACGGCTTTGGCTACACCCCGCCTTTTAATAATCCGGGAAACCTTCAAAAACTTATCTAAACGTAAAGCCCATCACTTCTTTTCCTATGAAGATATTACCGCATCGCGAAGCATTTTACCCGCTTTAAACACTGGTATCCGGGTAGCAGAAATATTTATCTCCTCCCCGGTTTGCGGGTTGCGCCCTTTACGCGCTGCCCTCTCTCTAATTTCAAAGGTGCCAAAACCGACTAATTGTATTTTGTCACCTCTGCCCAAGGCCTCTTCAATGCTATTTAACACAGCTGAAATTGCCTTTTCGGCATCCTTTTTGGTTAAATTAGACTTTTCAGCTACTTTAGCGACAAGTTCCGTTTTATTCATGCGAGTTTATCCTCCTTTAAACATTATTTATTTTTGGTATATTCGTTAAAAATCATAATTTTCCTGCTTAAAAAGAAAATTTTTCTTTTTTATTCTTACGTTAGCTCTTTTCCATTAACTTCTGCTTTTTTTGCTTCTTCCCACCAGTCATCCAATTCTGCCAACGAATAGCCGGTTAATTCCTTTCCTGCCTGCCGGGCTTGTTTTTCTATATAATAAAGTCTTTTATTAAATTTATTAATTGTTCCGGTAAGCGCCACCTCCGCTTCCACGTCTAAAAGCCGGGCGGTATTAACCACGGCAAATAAAAGGTCTCCCAATTCTTCTATTATCTTAGCTTTTTCCCCGGCGGCAATAGCCTGTTTAACCTCATTTAGCTCTTCATTTACCTTAGCCAAAGCCCCGTGATAATCAGGCCAATCAAAGCCATTTTTGGCTGCTTTTTCTTGAATGTAACGGGCACGCAATAAAGCCGGCAGATGTTTAGCGGTACTTTTTGTCTTATCCCTTCCTTTTTCTTGGGCTTTTATTTTTTCCCATAACTTACTAACGCCCGCGCTATCTTTTATCTCTTCTTTTTCCGGACCAAATACATGCGGGTGCCTTTGGATTATCTTACGAGTAATTCCCGCTATAACATCTCCAATTCCAAAGTCGTGTTTCTCCTCCGCAATTTGAGCCTGAAAAACTATTTGCAATAACAAATCTCCTAATTCTTCGCTTATTTTAGGCGGGTCAAATTCAAGGATAGCCTCTATTACTTCGTAAGTCTCCTCCAAAAGATACCTGATTAAACTATACTGGGTCTGTTCTTTATCCCAAGGACAACCCCTTTCCCCCCTTAAAGTCTTTATTATATTTACCAAAGGGTCCAGCGGAAAACAACCTTCTCTTTTCCCTTTGGGATAAGGAGATAAAAATAAACTGGTTAAATGGTCAAACCAGGTAAGCCTGTCCAAAGAATAAAGAGGGTATTCCTCTATTCTTTCTTGCTCCGGCAAACCAATTGACTGCAATATTTTCACCGGATAATCCGGGGGATAATACTCTAGTAAAGTCAATTTAACCTCGGAAGCAATCAACTGATTATAAACCTGCATGATAATATTCCCTACCGAGGGATCAATGATTTGGTCTTGTATAGACAATCCATCTACTACCCGTAATCCTTCCGCCGGATCTACCTGTAAAGTAGCACAGCATACATCTAAAAAACTCATGGCCGATATAACTTCTGTCTTGATGCCCCTTGCTTTAGCCTCATGCAAAATTAAGGTAACACTTTTTTCGGCTACCAAAGGATGTCCTGGGACAGCGTAAACT
>DMDI01000099.1 GCA_003445555.1 Desulfotomaculum sp.
GGTTTTTACCCACTACACCTCCACCCACGGCATTGACCACCCGCCGGTCATCGCCAACGGGAAGGCAGTGGTGGTGGATGTGGATGAATACGCCTGGGCATTTGATATAATTACCGGTAAAGTGCTCTGGAGCACAAAATTAACCGGGGGGTTGCGCTTTAATCTGTCCACTCCGGCCTACGGCGAAGGTAAATTTTTTATCGCCGCCTCCACCGGCCATATTTACGCTCTCGCTGAAGACAGCGGGCAAATTATCTGGAGTGGCAAGCTGACCCAGGGGACAGGCCAGAAAGAAGAGCTTTCCACCCAGGTGCTCTACCACGAGGGAAAGGTATACGTGGGCAGTTGGGAAGGGGTCTATTACTGTCTGGACGCCAAAGGGGAGGGAGGCGCCCCTAAAATCCTCTGGCAATACGTGATTAACGGCGCTTATGAGTGGTGGTCGGGTCCGGCCGTGGTTGGCGATTACCTGCTTTTTGGAGACAGCAATTCGGTATTGGTTAGTGTTTACAAGGATAGCGGGGTAAAGATGGATGAAGTTGACTTAGGCGGCTGTTACAACCTTTCTGCCGGGAAGATCCGTTCTGCCGTCACTTATAACAGCCAGACAAAGCGTATTTACCTAACCTCCGGCAACGGTTACCTTTACGCCCTCGGCTTTGATCCCTTGACGGGTAAATTTAACCCCAACTCAGGCTGGTATACCTCTATTGGCAGTTACACCGCCTCCACTCCGGTCATCCAGGCCGGCCGGGTCTATGTTTGCTCCGGCAGCTTCTTTAAACCAGGAGGCCTTTACTGCCTGCGGGAGTCCGACGGCGGCCTGCTCTGGAAACACGAATTTCCCGGCTACGGCTCAGAAGCCTCCCCGGCCGTTTCCGTCCAAAACGGCAAAGCTTACCTTTATATTACCACTGACTGGGCGAAAGGAGCCGTTTACTGCTTTGACGAAGACGGAAACATGAAGTGGGAGTTTGTGCCCGACCATCCGGAATATGTTCTGGCCGGGGTGGCCCTGGCCGACGGAAAAGTCTTTTTTGTTAACGACGCCGGCTACCTTTACGCCCTGGGCCGTTATGAACCCTGGGATGTCAACTGTGACGGCCAGGTTAACGTGCTTGATATGGTAATTATTGGCCAGCACTTTGGTCGGACCGGTAACCCCGGCTGGGTGCGGGCAGACGTAAACCAAGACGGGGTGATTAACGTGCTGGATATGGTGCTGGTTGGCCAGCACTGGGGTGGATAAGAATTAGCTGATTCCCTTCCGCCAGGGAGAATGAAGCGCATGGAAGAATTTTACCTGGTAGAAGAAATTTTAACTCCTCTTTTAGAAAAAAAACAAAAAAAGGGAATATATACTTCCCTGTCCCCGGTAATTAAAGAAAAAAACGAGGTTTTACAAGGAAGTCTTTTATTTTTAGACCTGCTAGACGATGTTTATCTGCTTTACGATAAAGAAAACTTTTTTAAAAATTACCTTAGCACCTTAAAAGAAAGGTTAAAAGATTTAAGAGGGAAAAAAATATACCGCAGTGGAGGGTGGTACTGTCTTTTAGAAGAGGAAGCAAAAAAAATTGCCGCTATATCCAAGTGGCTGCGAAAAGAAAGGGAATTTTCTTTTTACAATGATGGGTCATAAGAATTAGCTGCTTTGGGTTAAAATTTTTGGGTTAAAACAATTCGGGTTAAAATTTTCTTGACAACCGGTAAAAAATTATGTTAAAAATAGAAAAACTAAATAATATAATTCATGCCGGATTCCGGCAAGTAATTGCGGGAAAATAGGGAACCAGGTGCAAGTCCTGGACGGTCTGGCCACTGTAAGTGGGGAGCGCCTCCCAAAATGCCACTGGGTTGAAAAAACTCAATGACAAACCAAACAAGGCTAAAAGACAAGTTAGTTGTGACAAGAGGTATTTGTTTTTTAGGATAATAGGTATGTTGAGGGCAGGATGGGAAGGCAGCTAGGCAGGTAATGATCCATAAGTCAGGAGACCTGTCCGGCATGAGGTACGTAAGTATGCCTCCCATAGAGAGGGCAGGTACCAGTTCATAGGACTAACAAAAAAACTCCCGCCGCCTCTTTATGGAGGAGCGGGAGTTTTATTTTTTAAATTTTAAAGTTAAAGGAGGAAAAAATATGCCCGGCGGTGGAAAAACTAAAATTGCAAATAGACAACCATACCAACAAGCCGGTCCCAGCAGAAGGACGAGAATTTATTTTCAGGGTAGACTCCCACACCGCCTGCGGCGGCACCAACAGAGGAACGAAAATAGAGTCTATTTTCGGGGTAGAATAAGCCCTGTTTTAAATTATCTGGTTGCTTTTAAGCAAAGCTTTTTTTACCGGTTAAAAAAAGCGCCCTTTTTTCCGGCGCTTGTTTTGCTGCTCTTCATGCTTTCCCTGGTTGGGCCGGTTTATGGCTTTGTCAGGCTACCTTCCAAAGAGCAAATGAACGTACGCATAACAGGCACTAAAAACTTTGGCGAAGAGGCAGTTTTTGACCGAAAAATAGAAGTAAGGGTAGGCGCCACGGCGGGGGAGGCTCTGGAACAAGCCGTTGAAATTGAAATGGGGGGAAGTTATATTGAAGCCATTGAAGGGATTAAGGGAGACCAGGCGGAATACTGGTTTTATTACCTCAACGGAGTAATGGCCAACGTTTTTGCCCATAGCTATAAGCTATACCCGGGTGA
>DMDI01000174.1 GCA_003445555.1 Desulfotomaculum sp.
ACAATCTTGATTAAAGCCCCCATCATAGGCGTATTGGGCATTGGCCGGCCTAGCGTTTCTTGGGCAATCCTGGTAGCATCTACTACGTAAATTTTTCCGTTTTTTAAATTTAACTTTTTCCGCACCTCCTGGGGGGGCAGACATATGTTAACTAAAAGCTTGCTATCGGCACAAATTCCTTCCGTAACGTCAACTAATTTTGTTACTGATGGGTCAAGGAGAACCACCACGTGGGGATTTACTATTCTGCAGTATAAAGAAAAGGGCTGCGTACTAAACCTATTATACGCTTTAATTGGAGCACCCATTCTTTCCGGTCCAAATTCGGGCAGTCCTTGGGCATATTTATTGTCTTTTATTACTGCCCGGGCCAGCGTACGAACAGCCAGCATTGCTCCTTGTCCCCCCCGGGAATGCCATCTTATTTCAATTAAGTCAGACAAAAACTCTCCTCCTTTTTAAAAATGAAAAAAAGATAATTTTATAAAAGCCCGCCGCGTTAACCCGACGGTTGAAGCCTAATAGTAAAAATAAAAAAACTCAGGTAAACAAAAAAAGAAGGGTTAAATTAAAGTATTTAGCCCTAAATAAGTTAACAACTTTTAGTCCGAAAGTCCTTTTTCTTATAACATAAATCCAGTTAGTTTGTCAAGACTAGCGCAAAAAATATTCAGGTAGGTTCACAGGGACAAAGGCACAAAGGTTCGTAGTTACTATTTTTATTGCTTTTCTTCAACTTCCTGGCGCCCTTCCAAAGCCTTGGTCAGAGTAACGGCATCGGTATACTCAAGGTGCGCCCCAACCGGCAGGCCGTAAGCTAAACGGGTTACTTTTATCCCTAAGGGCTTTATTAATTGGGCTAAGTACAAGGCGGTGGCATCACCTTCCACGTTAGAATTAGTGGCTAAAATAACCTCGTTAACTTGGCCCCCCTCCAGCCTCTTTAATAATTTATGAATGGTTAAATCCTCCGGACCCACCCCATCTAAAGGAGAAAGAGCGCCATTCAGGGAATGGTATAATCCTCTATAACTCTGGCTTTTTTCAATGGCTACAATATCTTTAGGCTCTTGCACCACACAAACGGTTTGCTGATTTCTTTTTTTATCCTGGCAAATACCGCAAAGGTCAGCATCAGTTAAATTAAAACAGGTAAGGCAAGAATGAACCTTATCCCGGGCATCTAAAATAACCTGAGCCAACTTACGGGCTGTCTCCGGAGGGGAATTAATAAGGTAAAAAGCCAGGCGCTGGGCGGTCCTGACGCCTATACCGGGTAATTTGGCCAACTCATTAATAAGTAAAGTTACGGATTCAGGATAATACATATTTTATCCCTCCTAAAAAAGGCCAGGCAAGTTTAGTCCCGGAGCAATCTTACCCATTTCTATATTTACCATTTCCCGTGATTGGCTAAGCGCATTATTCACGGCCGTTAAAATAAGGTCCTGGAGCATTTCTACATCATTAGGATCAACTACTTCGGGTTTTATTTCAACGGAAAGCAGTTCTTGTTTACCGTTAGCCACGACTTTTACCACGCCGCCTCCGGCCGTGCTTTCAACGCTACGGTTGCCTAATTCTTCCTGTAATTTCATTATTTCGGCCTGCATTTTTTGAATTTGTTTCATCATCTTATTCATATTGCCACCCAACATAACTATAAAATCCTCCTTTTGTTTTTACCAATCAAGCATTTTATCAGCCTCTTGATTTTCTCCGCCAGAAAAAATCACCTCTTCGGCCTTGAAAAGCTCACAAGCTTCAGTTAAACTAATCTTTCCTTCGGTTAAAAAAGGTTTTTCGGGCAAGGAATGGGTCGCACTTAAGCATCGTAATCGGCACTTTTGTTCAAATATATTAGATAATACCTCCTCTGCTATTTTTTTGTTTTCTGTTTTTTCCATTTGTTTCTGGTTAAATAAATCGTCCGCTGGAAAAACAAGATATAAAATGTTCTCTTTTAGTTGTGCCGGCTGCCCTTTAGATAAATACGTATATACCGGTATACTTATGTTTTTTACCGCTTTTAAAATTTCCGGCCATAACTCACCTACCCTGGGTAAGGTTAATTCTTTACCGGAAAGTATTATATTTTCTATTGTTTTTGTCAACTGGGACGGTTGACCTGCTTCGTCAGGTAACATTTCTTCTTTTCTTTTACTTTTCTGTTCTTTTTCTTTAATTTCCTTCCCTGTCTCATTAGTTAGCAAAGCTATTTTATTTTCTAAGGCGTTCAGGCGTTCTTCCAGGGCAGGCATAACCCTTCCGGCAATATCACTACCACCGCTGACTGACGGTAAGGCAGCCTGCACTATGGCTAATTCCAATAAAACCCGCGGTTGGGTACTCCAACGCATATTTTGTTCGGCTTGGGTTAGAATATGTAAAATTTGCGTTAATTGTTCCTGATTGAAAAAGCGGGCCTGATTTTCTATGACCGCTTTTTCTCCTGGCGATAATTCATTTTCCAGATCAGGTACTATGTGCCAGAGCAGCAAACGTCGTAAATAAGCGGTTAGATCACGTCCAAAAAGATGAAGGTCTTTTCCTTGCGTAAACAGGGAATCAATAATTTTAAGCCCAACGGCCGTTTCTTGATTAGCCAGAGCACTTGCCATCTCTTCCAAAACTTCTTGCTGAACAGTGCCTAATATTTGGTGCACGTTGGCGCAAGTAATCTGTTTATTTCCAAAAGCAGCCGCTTGATCTAACATACTTAAAGCATCCCGCAGCCCCCCTTCCGCGGCCCGGGCAATTAATTTCAAGGCTTCATCTTCTGTCTGAAAAGAGGCCTTTGCGGCTACATCCCGTAAACGTGACAACAGGTCACTAAAACCAATGCGGTGAAAATCAAAACGTTGGCAACGGGAAAGAACAGTTAAAGGTACCTTATGGGGCTCGGTGGTGGCTAAAATTAAAACAGCGTGAGGCGGCGGTTCCTCTAAGGTTTTTAAGAGAGCATTAAAAGCTTCGCTGGTCAGCATATGCACTTCATCAATAACGTAAATCCGTTTGTTGCCCGCTACAGGAGCAAATTTTATCTTCTCCCTTAAACTCCTGATGTCATCAATGCCCCGGTGCGAAGCAGCGTCAATTTCTATTACGTTCATAGATACCCCGCTGACTATTTCCCGACAGTTTATACACTGGTTACAAGGTTCGACTGAGGTTCTTTCCTGGCAAACCAGTGCCTTGGCCAGTACTTTAGCGGCGGTAGTTTTGCCGGTTCCCCGCGGACCGCAAAAGAGGTAAGCGTGCGCTACCTGATTAGTCGCCAGCGCATTCTGGAGGGTTTGGGTAATATGTCTTTGCCCGATTATGTCGCCAAACAACTGCGGACGCCATTGACGATAAAGAGCTAAATAAGCCACGCTTCTATATTCTCCTGCTATTTACCAACATTTTAAAAAAAATGCTCTAGTTCCACCGCGATTTTAAAATAAATACGGTTATTTCTTTAACTCAGCAAAATCTACCTTCTGAATAAAGGATATAGTCATAAAAATAAATGGCCGTGCACCTTCCGTCGAGTAATAACTTCCAGGCGTTACCCCTGCAGGTAGCTCAAGTCAGGCACCCTTGCGGCACCCGAAGAGATTTCCTTAGTGCTGCTTCCGTCAGGACCTGACACGGTTCAGAAGTCTTCGTCGCGCAAGACCCAACCATCGTCACTCCTTTTCAGGAGTCAGACCCTACAAGCCAAACCCTCAGGCCAGGAATTCAACCCTGCTTTAGCGGATTGCAGGTTCAGGGCA
>DMDI01000237.1 GCA_003445555.1 Desulfotomaculum sp.
CTGGAATTCAGCCGTGTGCTCTTCCGATCTGGCTGGTTATTTGTTTGGGAACAGGTGTTTTAATTTTTCTTTGTAAGGAACTGGACTTAGATTTAAGCCAAGAATTCCGAAGTTTTTTGGCCTTGGGAATATTAGCCGGATGGTTGGGTGCACCTTTTCCCAAAGGAAAACTGTCGGCCGGTTTTACGGTGGTACTGGCCACCTTTTTAATCTATGGCCCGGCGGCGGGAATTTGGATTAGCGGTCTGGCCAACTTGATTGGACAGGGAATTGCTAACCGGGGTAGTCCCATGAGGGTTACTTTTTTTAGTACCGGTCAATATATTCTTGCTTTTTGGGCGGGTAATTATGCTTACTTATGGGCCGGCGGTCAAGCGGCCGTTGAAAAAGGTTTTAATTTTGCCCCGGTTGTTCCCTTGGTTGCTTTTACGGCCGCTTATTATTTTACTAATCATTTCCTAATTTATCTTTACTTGTGGTCTGAACACCAAAAAACATCTCTGGTAAAGTGGGTTGATGTCTTGCGGTGGGATAGTTTTACTTACCTTTTGGGTTTTCCTCTGGGGCTTCTTATGGTTGTACTTTACCAGCGTTTAAGTATAACCGGTCCGGTGCTTTTTTTTATTCCTGTTTTCATAATTCAATTTTTACTTCGGATGTACCTCCAGGTTACTTTGGCTAACCGGGAGCTCAGTGTTTTTTACCGGGTGGCTAAAAAATTAAGCCGGCCGCTTGAGGCGAGTAAAATATATGACCTCATTTTAAAAGAAGCGCGGAAAATAGTAAATTATCACTCGGGGATAATTTACTTAAAAGCAGAGGAAAAGAATCATTACCGGGCGGTGGCCGGACATGGTCCCCAGGTAAAAGCTCTTATCGGCACTACCTTTACGCCAAAGGAGGGTTTTTTAGGCTGGATGGTGAGCCATCACCGGCGGCCAGAGATAATAAACGACGTCCGGAAAGATTTGCGGATTATAGATGAAGCCGGACTACCCCAGGTTTGCCGGTCTTTATTAATTATACCTTTGCAAACGGAAAATGAAATATTAGGTATGTTTATGCTTGGCGATAAACGTCCTTTTGCTTTTAAAGAAGGCCACCAGGATATTTTAACCGTTGTATGCCACCAGGCTGCCGTTGTCCTGGCTAATATCTTTCTTTCCCAGCACGTTATGGTTAAAACAAACATTGATAAATTGACCGGCGTTTATAGCGACCATTACTTTTTTCGCCGGGCGACGGAGGAATGCCACCGGGCCGGTAAAGAAGGTTTTCCTTTGGCGTTAATTGTGCTTGAGGTGGATGCTTTTCAAATGTTTAACAGCTCTTTTGGCCGTGCCACCGGTGACGCTGTATTGGCGGCCTTGGCCCGGTTAATCGAAGAAAGGGTAAAGGGTGCCGGTATAGTCGGGCGTTACGGTGGAGAGGAATTTATTGTTTTACTGCCTAACTGCGGTGAAGTGAGAGCAGTTCAACTGGCGGAAAATATCCGGCAGGTTATTCGGGAGCACTCTTTTCAAGCGGGAGGCACATATTTAAGTTTAAAGGTAAGCCTGGGGGTGGCTATGTACCCGCAGGACGCTAACAGCATTTCTGAGTTGCTGCAAAAAGCGGACGAGGCGCTTTACCGGGCTAAAAAAAGAGGTAAAGATTGTGTTGTGCCTTATTCTGGAAAAATATAGCCGGAAAGTAAATAGTAGGGGCGTTAAATTTAACGCCCCTACAGGCAGGGCATTGTATTAATGAACGACTTGCGATTAACATTAAAAGAAATGATTACAATCTTTGCTCAGGAAACCTGCTGTTCGTCCGTATAAAGGAAAGTATAATGTCTTACTTTAAAAAATTGTGGTCCGAGTTACTAAACTTAGTTTTCCCGCCTTTGCCAGGCTGTCCTTTTTGCGGGCGGGCCGGTGAAAACGGGGAGATATGTTCTTTTTGCCGGCAAGAAATCATTGATTTTCAACGGCAGCCCCGTTGTAATCGTTGCGGGAGAGCACAAACAGGCAAAAAACTAAGTTTTTCTTCCGGTAAAATATTAGCCCAGTTAGATAGACTTTTTAATTGTGCTGATTGTCTAAACCGGGAAAAAACTTTTAAAATGGCCCGCGCCATCGGGACATACGAAGGATGCTTAAAGGAAGCAATTCATAAATTTAAGTTTAAACGGCAGCGTTACCTGGCCCAATTTTTAGGACCGTTGCTGGCGGACGTATTTTGGACCTGCCCTGCTTACCAAGAGGGGCAGGTAGTCGTACCGGTACCCTTAGCCCCCTCGCGCCTCAGGGAAAGAGGGTTCAATCAGGCGGAGTTACTGGCCCGGGAAGTGGCTGGAGCGTTAAACTTACCCTTATGTTCAGCCATGGTTAAAGTACGGGAAACTGCTCCTCAAACAAGCTTAAAACGGGAACAGCGGATGGATAATTTAAAAGAAGCATTTAAGGTGGAAGACCCCTTTTTAATTGCCGGCAGAACAGTTTTGCTTATTGATGATGTATTTACTACCGGGGCGACCGTTGGGGAATGCAGTCGCGTCCTTACGAACGCCGGCGCCAAGGAGGTCTATGTGTTAACAGCGGCCGCGGGGATTAGTTATGGTTAAATACGGTTATATTCGACCAAATAATTTATTTTATCTGACAATATCCGAGAAAAAATTATAACTTGCAATTTATCCATAACCTGAACCTAGAATTTACGGGTTATAAACAAACTTATCCACATTATCCACAGTTTTTTTTCATCTTAAAATTAAAATTTCGACATTGTTTGTTAGGTTGACATTATTATATGAATATGTTATTTTTACTCAAGTAAGGTTTTAGGTCAACCCATAAAAATTATATTTTTCCAGGAAAGAAGGTAAGAAAATGCAGGGCAAAGTTAAATGGTTTAATGTGGCTAAAGGGTATGGTTTTATTGAAAAAGAAGACGGAGGGGATATATTCGTTCATTTTACCGCCATAAAAGAAGAAGGTTTTAAATCCTTAGGGGAAGGTCAAGAGGTAGAGTTTGACGTGGTAGAAGGTACGCGTGGTCTTCAAGCCGCTAATGTGGTAAAATTATAAAATAGTAAAATAATCCCCGTTATTTTTATTTTACGGGGGTTTTTATTTTACGAAGGAGTGGTAAAGGGTGAAATTACAGATACGGGGAAGAAATACAGAGATAACACCAGTTTTAAAGGACTACATAGAAAAACGCGTCGGAAAGTTAAATAAATATCTTAATAATCTTAGTAACGGACAGGTAGTTTTGACGGTTGAACGGGGCAAAAGCCGGGTGGAAGTGACTCTTCCTATTGACGGGATGATCTTGCGGGGCGAAGAATCTACGGGTGACATATATACTTCTATAGATTTAGTGGTGGAAAAATTAGAAAAACAAATTGAAAAGTTTAAAGGACGCTATAGCAAGCGGCTTAACAAACAGTTTAATAGAAATGTTTCCGACGCATATTCTTTAACCGGAGAAATGGAACAGGAAACGGTTCCTGACGTTGTAAAGACAAAGCGTTTTGCCATGAAACCAATGACCACCGAAGAAGCCATACTTCAGATTGATTTGTTGGGCCATAATTTCTTCGTTTTTTCCAACGCCGAAACTGAACAGGTAAATGTGTTATACCGTCGTAAAGACGGGAATTACGGCTTAATTGAACCGGAATTTTAAACCTAAAGACCTGGCTGCCAAAAAGTGTTATTCTTATCTTGCGCGGTCAACTAAGAAGTGTTAGAATAAAAAAGGCACTCATTTCTGATGAGGAACCAACCATGGTTCCTCATCAATCTTATGGAAAGGTGATTATATGTTAAACGTGCTGCGAAATTGGTTGGACGACAACGCCCGTGAAGTTAAACGATTGCAGCGGTTAGTGGATAGTATTAATGGGCTGGAATCAAAAATGACAAATCTTGCTGACTCTGATTTGCAGGCTAAAACAATCACCTTCAAGGATCGTCTGGCGCAGGGGGAAACATTGGATGAAATGCTTCCCGAGGCTTTTGCCGTAGTACGTGAGGTCAGTAAACGGGTATTAGGGATGCGCCATTTCGACGTGCAGCTTATGGGAGGGGCGGTATTGCATCAGGGCCGCGTAGCCGAGATGAAGACGGGAGAAGGAAAAACCCTGGTGGCTACCTTGCCGGTTTACCTTAATGCCCTTACCGGCCGCGGGGTTCATATAGTCACGGTAAATGAATACCTGGCCCGGCGTGACAGTATCTGGATGGGTCAAATTTACAAGTTTTTAGGTCTTTCGGTAGGACTAATTGTTCACGGCCTTAACGAGCAGGAACGGCGGGCAGCTTACGCGGGTGATGTAATTTACGGGGCAAATAATGAGTTTGGTTTTTACTATCTACGGGGGAATATGGCTCTTCATCCTAGCTCGATGGTTCAACGGGAGCTTCACTAGATCGGAAGAGCACACCCCTGAAATCCCGTCACCCCCATATATCCGATTCCGGCTTCTGCTTTAAAAAAAAAAAAACAAAACCAACTAAC
>DMDI01000147.1 GCA_003445555.1 Desulfotomaculum sp.
CGAGATCTACCCCCTTTCCCTCCACGACCCTCTTCCGATCTCAAATTTAAAGTAATCTTCAAAGGTATCTTCTTCGTGAAACTTTCCTTCTTTGATCAGTTTATCAAGCTCTGTAACGGTTTTAACCCCATATTTTCGGGCTAGCAGAAACAATTCCGATTCGATCATCTTTAATTTATGTCTTAAAAAAAACTCAATGCTCTGCCTAATTAAATTATCCGGTTGCATATCCAGCTCTCTGGCCAACTGCTCCACCCGGGTCATAAACAATCGCCTCCTAAAGGTTCTATCTGAAGCTATTTTACCACCTTTCGAAAGAATTAACTATAGCCTATTTATGCCCATTACCGTCAGGAGATCCTGCCTTAAGGCTTTGTCTCCAATTTCGTTGATGACTTCCGTGCTCTCCCGTAAGACATATCCCGATTTTTCTTTCTCCTTCCCATTCATCAGCGGCAGAGGTGATTAAAAATGGCTGTAGTTACAACTCAGACGCTGCGGATGATCTTTAAGAACGAAAACGGTTCCAACTTTTTTATGGGGGACATTTTTTTATCCAAATTTTGATAATCTAAACATACCTTGATCCTTCTTGGAACTATGAGAGTTTTTTAAAGTAACCGCAAGGTCATAAAGCAAATAAGGACGGTTCTTACTTCCTTCAAGAGCCGTCCTTGCCTGCCCTGCTGCTCGTCTGGGTGTTTCAGTGAATCTCTACGTCCTTAAGATCCATAGCGGCGTAAAATGCTGGCGGTGTCGTTGACCTTTATTGCAAAGCCAATGAAACGCTAATTGCGGTTTATTAGCTTGTAAAGAGCAGGCTTATATGCTAAAATAAAATTAACCACGAAAGGAGTGCATCTAATGAGCAGCAAAACAACCAACGTCAGTTTCCGTATTGACACTGACATAAAAAATCAAGCGGATAGACTCTTTGCCGAACTCGTACTCAATATGACCACCGCGTTTAATATTTTCCTGCGCCAAGCCGTGCGCGAAGGTTCCATTCCATTCAGTATTACAGTCAACACGCCGAATGCCGAAACGATAGCCGCCATGCTTGAAGCGGAGCGGATTGGGCGCGATCCTTCTGTTAAACGCTATTCCGATGTTGAGGAAGCATTGCGAGAACTTAAGTCATGAGCCGGGATATTATTTGGACATCACAATTCAAAAGGGACTATAAATTGGCGATGAAACGAAACTTGGATATATGTCCCTGCTCGACGAGTGCATTCGAATGCTTGCCGCCCGTACAGAGCTGCCGCCGAAATTCCGCGACCACGACCTTACCGGAAAGTGGACGGGGCATAGGGAATGTCACGTTCAGCCTGACTGGTTGCTTATCTATCGTATTGAAGGCAATGACCTGATTCTTGTTCTGACCCGTACAGGTTCTCATGGTGACCTATTTTGATCCCCAGCGCCCACCTTCGCGGGCAGTGATCTTGGAATGACAGGATGTACACAAACTCATAAGGTTGCGCGCGTCATGGGTGCCGCCTTTGGAGATCGGCACGATATGGTGAACCTCCTCGGCGGATGTCAGCTTACCGGCCTTACGGCATACCTCACATAAGGGGTGCTCCGCGATATACCGGTCGCGGACACTTTTTACGAAAGATGCCAGGTGTTTGATGTCCCACCGCTAAAGCTTTTAGTTACCGGACACCGGGCGGAAATCAAGACCTGCCAGACCTTAAGGCGCCTGCAACAAGGCATCCTTCCCCGATTTCGAGTCCCGCTATCAAAGGCATCATTGCTGGAAGAAATTCGATTTCGCCTATGCTTTCTAATGTAAATGTTTTGTCGTTTCAATTCCGTCCTTCGCTATTTCCCAACTCTGATAGTCCTTCTCCACTTCCCACGTATATCCCAACTTCTCGATCATCTTCTTTTCCCGAAATTTTTCAAAGCTCATACCATATTTCTTAGTGAAATTTCTATCTAATAACTCGTATTCAATTAATTTCCTTCTCATTTCGTTATACAGCAATTTCGCCATCGCTCTTTCAATATTTTCTTCTAAGATAACCTTTCGGGTTAGATTAACCATTTCCTTGCCGGCTCACTATCCTTTTATAAACATCCTCCCACGGAGAGCCTAATTCAGGGTTTTTATGGTAAGCCTCCAGTCTCGCATCTATTATTCTTTTTTCCTCTTCTGTTAGTTCAATAGGCTCTGGTTCAGTAGCTATAGTATCCCAGATGTCCTCGACAAGTTGAATCCTTTCAGGTATTGACAAAGCAAGGGCATCCGTTGCTGTTATCTGTTTCATAGTTTACACCTCCTGTTTACTATATTTACTGATTATGCCATTTTATTCATAGTAAACTGCCTCTTTCAGGGCAGACTTCTCCCTTCATCTGCCTTAAGCCGGCATTTCCGCGGCCAGGCGGGCATTTTCGGTAAGGTTCACCATGTCGAACACGGTAAGTTTTTCTACTATGCTGGAAAATTCCTGCACAGTTAACTTACTAATCAGGGTGCGTGCATCCCAATCTTTATTTCTTTCCATTTCCCGGAGCAGGCCTTTGCATACTGATAGGCATCATCAAAGTCTAAGTTGAAACGCAGCGCTGCCGCAGCTACCTTTTCCATATCCTGAACTGAAAGCCTAAGCAGACGAACTCCTCCTGTTATTATAAGATCATTTAGAAACCTCATAAAGGTTTCAAATAGCTTGCGATGAAACAGCACAATAGCTATAGAATAAAGCGAGAACTCCGAGATATAGAATTTCTCCTTTGGCTTTGTTCGTAAAAATTGTTCGACTTCATCAGCTTTATCCTGATTGAGAAAAAGTTCAAGGAAGATATTGCTATCTAGGAGGTACATTAATCTACCCACCAAATAAAAATATCACTTATTTCTACCTCAAACCCCGGGAGGACTTTGGAGTTAACTTTTCCTTCTTTTTCTATTCGCTGGAACTGTTTAAATTTACCTTCTTCTTCCTGGTAAACTTCAATGCTTTGGTCATTTGGGTCAATAATCCAATACTCTTTTACCCCTTGTCGGGCGTAAACTTTAAATTTTTCTTTTAGGTCGTAATAAGCGGTGGAAGGGGATAAAATCTCTATGACCAGATCAGGAGCCCCATTTACTTTTGCGGGTTCAATAATATGCAGCCTATCTTTAGCAATAAAGATTATATCTGGCTGGTAGGTCTCTTTTTCTCCAAGGTAAACGTCAATAGGAGCATAATAAACCATACCTAAATCTTTTTCTAAGACAAAAGTAGCCAGCTTTAATTCTAAACGCATAGAAATACTCTGATGGTAGGTGGTTGGCGCAGGGGTCATAACCAGTTTACCTCCGATCAGTTGGTAAGGAGCGCCCTCAGGGAGCAGGGCATAATCCTCATAGGTATAAATTTCTTTTTGGGGAATTTTAATTTCTTTTAGCGGCAGACTCATCAACTATCCACCTCTTGATCTTTTTATGCTTATATATTATATATTAACACTTCCTTTTATTTTAAAGCAATGACCTATACCTCAGAAATTCGTATCCTTAATTTATTAAAGAGTTAAAATAGCTAGTTTTTTGGAGGCCTTAAGTGAATCTAGGCGCGTTAGATCAAAAACCGGGATTTGACGGTTATATCCAAAACCTGGTATAATAAAAATGATGAGATTGGAGATGATTTCATGGTGAAAAACCCACAGCATGAGCTGGCTTGCCTCGGCCATAAATACGGGGTGGCTCTGATTTACCTTTTTGGTTCCCAGGCTCGGGAGGGAACAAAAATACTGGCGGGAGAAAAGGTTATGATAGAAGACCCATTGACCGATTTAGACGTAGGTGTGGTAACAGAAGAACCGCTGCCTAAATTGCCTCAACGTTTAAAGTTTTATGCCGCCTTGTACAACGATCTGGAAGATTTATTTAAACCTTTTTGCCTCGACCTGGTGCTACTAGAGGAAAATCATTCAGTCTTTCAACTTGAAGCCATCAAAGGTATCTGTGTTTACCAGATCAGTGAGGAAAAGCAAGATACTTATGAAATGATGATTCTCCGTCGTGCTGCTGATTTTCGTCCTTTCTTGGAGAAGTACCTCCAAGAAGTTCTGGAGGAGGTTTAGCTTATGCTAAATATTATTTTAATTGAGCAGCGATTGGCCTTAATAGCCAATTACCTCTTTGAATTAGAGAAACTGGCCCAAATTTCAAAAGAAGATTTTTTAGCTGATAAAACAAAGACAGGAGCTACTGAAAGCTACCTGCGACGCTCTTTAGAAGCTATTTTTGATATTGGTCGTCATATTCTAGCCAAGACTGGTTCCTTAGACTTGGCCGCGGAATATAAGGCAATTGCTAGAGGATTAGCGCAAAAAAGAATGGTAGACAGCAAGCTAGCTCAAAAACTTGTAGAAATGGCAGGCTATCGTAACCGTCTCGTGCACTTATATAATGAAATAACAGATGAGGAATTATACCACATTCTGATAGAAGACCTTGAAGATATTAGAAATTTTGTAAGGCAGATTCGTAATTTCTTAACGCAAAATAAATAAAGGTGTATTGCTTTGGAATACTTACCTTATAACCTTGCTGACGCATGAACCGTAGACATAGCCTGAGATAAGGCGTTGAGGGGATGGGGCTAATATTTTTATCGCCCAAATTTCAGGCTCCCCCTCCCTAACCCTCCCCCTTCAAGGGGGAGGGTTAGGGAGGGGGCATTGACAAAAGCCTGCCTTAGGGCTATTCCTTATGAAGGAAGAAGTATTTTTTTAATACTTTTAACCATTTCCGGGGAGGGGAAATTAGAATGGGAGCTGTTGCTCAAAAAGTAGGGGCGTTAAATTTAACGCCCCTACTTTACCTGACTTTATCCCGGAAATAAAAAAATATCAGGTTATACCCATTTATGCCGCTTTGAGTATGGAAAAGAGTACGATAAATTTGCTTGACTTTAAACCATATCTATGCCCTGGTGGTAAAAGGGGATATTTTGGAGATAGTTAATTTTCAGGAAGCGATGTAATGCTTTACTGATTTGACCTGAGCTAAAAATAACCTCATCTAGGGGATAGCACCGGTCGGTCGTCGGTCGTCAGGAGAAAAACAAACTAAGAAGGAGTTTATTTGCTTTATTTGATTTGTTATTTGGTTATTATAACATGTTTGGCCGGGATTATATAACCAAAAAACTTTATGAAGGAAATATTTATCAAAGAGCGAATAACTTAAAAAGAAGGACTTTTTATGAGCTTAGGAGATGAAGCAAGTTGCGCCGGCCGGGTAAATTTATTATTTTTTTGGTGCTTTTTCTGGTCCTGTCCCTACTGGCTTTTGCCAGCTTCAGGCTAGGGGAGGAAAAACAAGCGGAACTTTTGCCTGCCCGCAATTCAGCAGGCGGGGTTGAAAAAGAAAATAGGGAAGGAGTAACTAAGGAAAGAACGACCCCGACACCTGGGGAAAGTACCGCTGAAACACCAAAGGGCACGCCCGGCGCGCCGGGCGGGGCCGGGCTGAGCAGCTCATTTTCCTCTAGCCAAGAGATTGAAGCTTACTTTATCACCCGCCTGAACATCATTGGCCGGTATTACGAAGGAAGGTTAAACGGTTTGCTTAGTTTGGCCTGGAATGAGTACGGCGCGGCGCAAAAGCTAAAAGGAAAGGCTGCTACCTTTTCCCTGGCGCCAAAATATATTGCCGCCGGAAACGCGCTGGAAAAAGAATGTGACCAGGAATTTTACGCGGTCCTAGCCGAGTTTAAAGCGGAGATGCGGAAAAACTCCTTTCCCCTGGACAAGGCCTTTGCCGCCCAAAGGGAGTATGAAAGGGCCAAAGCGGCCCGCAAAAAGCAAATTTTTCGCCGGGCGGCAAAGCTTTTTTTGCCCCCCTAAATTTTAATTCCAAAAGCAAAGCAGGAAAAACAATAAAAAAGTAGAATTACTTTTTGATATAAACAAAGTAAATTTTTTAGTTAGGGGTAGTTTTTTTCTTTGGTGGAGCCTTGGCGTAAAAATCTAAGCCTGCGTCATGATTTATTATATCTTCTTGGTCTTTCGTTTATCCTGGCTTTAACTATTATCTTTGGAAAGACAAGCGAGGATGTTTATCCTACCTGGGGGCACTATTTAAGAGTAATCTTGGGCCTACCTTTTATCCTCTTTTTTCCCGGTTACGCCCTAATAGCCGCTCTTTTTCCTAATAAAGACGACCTACCCGGTATAGAACGGGTGGCTTTAAGCTTTGGGTTAAGTATTGCCGTAGTCCCTTTGCTTGGGCTGGCTTTAAATTATACCCCCTGGGGTATTCGCCTGCTTCCCATCCTGGCTACCTTAACGCTTTTTATCATTCTTACGTCAGGTTTGGCCCTCTACCGTCGTTCAAAGCTGCCCCCGGCCGAAAGGTTTGTCCCGGCCCTTGCGCTAAGCTGGCCTGGTTTAAAGGAGTTTTCCCGGCTGGATAAGGTTCTTTCTATTCTGCTAGTGCTGGCCATTTTCTTTGCCCTGGGGAGCATAATTTACGTGGTGGTCACCCCAAAGACAGGAGAAAAGTTTACGGAATTTTACCTCTTAGGAAAGGGCCATAAAGCCGAAGGCTACCCGCGCCACTTGTCCTCGGGGGAAGAAGGGGAGGTAATCGTTGGGGTGGTAAACCACGAATATCGTCCCGTAAAGTACTACCTGATAGTTAAGATAGGTAAATATTACAAATCACGCGTCGGCCCAATTCAGTTAGACCACGAGCAAAAATGGGAGCAGCCGGTAAAATTTTCCGCCCAGCAAGAGCGAAAAAATTTAAAGGTGGAGTTTCTCCTATTTCGCCAGGGGGACAAAAAGCCGTACCGCTGCTTACACTTATGGGTAAACGTAACCAAGTAGGGGCGTATTGCTATACGCCCCCAAGATAACCACCCCCTCCCTTCCCTCCCCCTTAAAGGGGGAGGGAAGGTGGGGGGTGGGTAAACGTCGTAGGGGGGTTAAATTTAACGCCCCGATCATTGGTAAGGAAAGGCTCAGGTCATATGTCATATAATCATACCGTCAAAACGGCTAAACAAATAAATTCTCCTTCGACAAGCGAGACGCTTGTCCTACCACCGCGTTTGGAAGTTGGAAGTTGGAAGTTGGAGGGTAGAAGGTCACAAATTTGCCAATTCATAACCCTTCTAATCTCCAACATCCAATCTCCAACCTCTAAACGGCGGTTTAATCAGGCCGTCCCCTGGTTGTATGCCCTGGCGGTTGGGGGCACGGAATTACTGGTTGGGCTGGTAAATGTAACGGCCGGTTTGCTTTTACATTTTACCCTGCTTTTTATTTTGCTCGCCCACGCCGCGGTGCTTTTTACGCGCAGAACTAAAGATAAGACCGGCCCTGATATTTTAGGCTATAACTTTTACTTAAGCTTAACTTTGGTTCCTTTAATCCGTATTTTAAGTCTCTGTATGCCCTTAGCCTCTTTTTCCTTGCCTTACTGGTACCTGATTGTGGGAACGCCTCTTTTTGCGGCGGCCTTTCTGGTAATCCGGCAGGCCGGCTACCGGGCCCAGGATATTTATATCTCGCGGGTTAAAAATTTGCCCCTGCAATTAGCCCTTGGCCTTATTGGTTTGCCCTTAGGATTAATCGAGTTTTATATTTTATCCCCGGCTCCCCTAATAAAAACTTTTGACCTAACCCAAATATGGCTGCCGGCCCTTATTTTGCTGGTATTTACCGGCCTCGCCGAAGAATTAATCTTCCGCGGCATTTTGCTTAAAAGCGCGGGTGAATACTTGAAAAAACGAACGGCTTTATTTTACGTTAGCTTTCTCTTTGCCGTAATGCACATTACCCACCTGGTTACCCTAGACGTATTTTTTGTTTTTGGGGTAGCCCTGCTTTTTGCTTTACTGGTCCAAAAAACAAACTCCCTCCTGGGAGTAACCCTGGCCCACGGATTGACTAACATTACTTTGTATCTGGTTTATCCTTTTTTTCTTTAATTTTTTTAATTTTTTTTTCTGGAAAAGAAGGATTATTTTTCTCCATGTCGAAATTAACCTTTTAGATAAAGAAATTGGGGTAACAAAGGGGGTTCTTAGTTATGATTTCCACTGTTACCACCACTACCACCACCGTAACCACGGTAGCCAGCACCACGATGGCGGCCGGATTAGGTTTAATCGCCACGCTGGTTTTAATAGCCGGTTTAATCACCAAAGAACTGACCGGGGCGTGGGTAAGCCCTACCGGCAAAGCAGGTACGATTACACTTCCCCAGGCGGTCGACCGGAACTTAAACCTGGTTATTGTGCCGCTTCTATTAACCTTTGCTTTAATTGTAGTGGTTAAGGTTCTGGAGGTCTTGCATTAAATAAATTAATATAGGCCGCTGGTGTGCCTGAACGGTTGGTGGGCCAATTTTAATTTAAATGTATTGCCTAAGCCGCGCCCAACGTTGAATTTTATAGGGGTTACGAACAGCCAAATAAAATATAGACCTCTACCTTTCGACAAGCGAAGACGCTTATCCTACTGAAGATAAGGAACGGTAAAGGCGGCTTAAACCACCAAAGCTTGGTGGTTTATTTTTTGTTTGACCAGAGGTGAAAAATAATGAATTATGACGTTATTGTGGCGGGCGGCGGCCCGGTAGGTTGCGCCGTGGCCAGGGATATTGCCGCGGCCGGTTACCGGGTGCTTGTTTTGGAAGAGCACCTGGAAATAGGCGCGCCCGTCCAGTGCGCGGGTTTAATCAGTAATAGAGCCCTGGAAATTTCCCGGGTTCCCTCTACGGTTGTGCTAAACCAGTTGAAGGGGGCGGTAGTTTATGCCCCCGGGAAAAGCATCCTGGAACTGGAAGGAAAGAAAGTATACGCCCTGGCAGTTGACCGCCTTGCCTTTGACCGTTCCCTGGCCGAACAGGCTAGAGCGGCCGGGGCAGAAATACGCTGCGATATGCGGGCAGTTAAATTTGCCTACGTACCGGAAGGAATCCTGGTAGAGGCGAAAAACAGAGCCGGGGAAAGCGGCTTTTTTTCCGGCCGTTTGTTAATTGGCGCCGACGGACATAATTCAGTCGTTGCCCGCTGGCTGGGAATACCCCGCCCCCTGGAAAAAATCTCCCTTTACGCCGCCGAAGTATGGTGGCCGGAGCAAAATAGCCGGATGGCCCACATATTTCTTGACCGTGACCTTGCCCCCGGCTGGTTTGGCTGGATTTTTCCCGCCGGCCATAACCGGGCCAGGGTGGGAATAGGTTACTCTCCATTGGTGGCGGAGGGCCGGAGCGCCTCCCCCCGTTTACTTTTTAACCAGTTAAAAGATAAGTATCCGCTTCTTTTTCGGGAAATGAAGGTCTTGCAAAATACCGGCGGTACCATTCCTATTGGCTTTTTAAGACAAACGTACGCGGCCCACGTAATGTTGGTTGGGGACGCGGCCGCTCACCTCAAGCCTGTTTCCGGAGGGGGACTCTTTTTTGGGCTCAAGGCCGGGGAACACTGTGCCGATACAGCAATTAAAGCCTTGCAGGCCCAAAACTTTACCCCGAAATTTTTAAGTACTTACCAGAAAAAGTGGGAGGCCGCCATAGGACAAGAAGTATCCTGCGGGCTAAAACTTAGGGAATTATTTTTGAAAATGAAAAATGAGGATATAGAATTCCTCCTTGGTTTTTTTAATAAATCCCTTTGGCGAAAACTTATCCTTAAATACGGCGACCTTGATTACCACTCCCGGCTGGCGGCCCGTCTGGCCACCGCCCTACCCTGGTTTGGCCGTTTTCTGACTGATGGCTTAAGAAGTTTAACCCAAGAAAAATAACCCATCCAAGTGGTAGGATAAGCGTCTCGCTTGTCCAGATGGGTTATTTTTCCGTAGGGGCGTATTGCTATACGCCCCTACGGAAAAGGTCAATACTTTTTAAACCGGCAGATTATAACGGCCGCTTCAGCCCTGGTGGTATTTTTCATGGGCCCGAAAGTTTTATCCGGGTACCCCTCAATTAAACCGCTTTCTACGGCTAAGGCCACATATCCCCTTGCCCAGGAGGATATTTGCGCTTCGTCGGCCAGATCAATTTTTTCCTGAGCTTTGGCTAGGGCTTCACTTTCTTTACCCGCCGCCCTAATCATTATGGCTACCATTTCCTGGCGGGTAATTTGGTCGTTGGGCCTGAATTCACCTTTATACCCTTTTATTAATCCTGCTTTGGCGGCTGCCTCCACCCATTCGTAATGCCAGTTGACCGGTTTAACATCTTTAAAGGTTAGCACTTCAGGAGTTTCTTTGGCCAATCCTAAGGCCCCGGTCAACAGCTTGGTAAACTCAGCCCGGGTAACGTTTCTACCCGGACGGAAGGTTTGGTCCGGATAGCCGGCTACAATACCTTTGGCGCAAAGAGTTATAATGCACTCGTAAGCCCAGTGTTCTTTGGTTAAATCACTGAACACACAGGCGGGGGGTTTTACTACCGTTTCAACCATCACCGCATATTTGCTGAAGTGGTCAACCTCTACGGTTACAGTATGCTTTGTTTTATCAACCGTTCCACCCAGGGAAACCCAAGTCTTGGTAGTTTCATCCAAATAGTAGACGGCCAGCATTTCTTCTTTGGCGCCGGCCAGTTTTGCCGGGTCGTACTGCAGGGTGATGGTCACCGGCTTGGCAAATTTCGTTCCAGCCGGGCCAAACTCGTAAATGTCACTGGCAAGTTTCAAAGTTGCCGGAGGAGCGGTTACTTCCGTGAGCACAACTTGTTTGATAGTGATAACTACTTCTTTGTCCAGCACACCGGCCGGTATTTCTACGCACGCTTTGCCCGCAGCCCCGGTCACTTTGCCGCCTTTAGGACCAACGCTACCAACGCCGGGGGATGGGGCAGCTCCCCCTCCTCCACCGCCGGAGGGACAAACAACAACTTCAATTGTACCCTGATAAATCCAATCAGTATCACGATTTTTGCTATAAGCAGTAAGCCCGGTGGTTCCTGCGCCTACGGCTTTAAGGTTGTGGTCTTCAATTTTTATAGGTCGAGCCCATCCACCACCAGGGTGCTGCTGCCAAAGGACGGGCTGGTGGCGATTTGCAGGGCGTAGGTGACTCCTTCGCCGCTCACGGCTTTCCAACTGAAGCCGGGGGTCAGGCTGTCCACGGTGCTCCAGTTGGCCGGTGCCACCAGTGCAGGCGCGGCCGGTCCGCTCGG
>DMDI01000019.1 GCA_003445555.1 Desulfotomaculum sp.
GGGAAGCGGCTTACGCTTTAGGAACCAGCAAATGGCGCACCATTAAAAGGGTAATTTTGCCGGCCGCGAAAAGCGGGGTGGCTACGGGAGCTGTTCTGGGTCTGGGGCGGATTGCCGCTGATGTGGCCATTGTCTGGTTTTGTTTGGGGGCGGTGATTACCTTTACCTCACCGGCGCCCTGGTGGAACCCCGGAAGTTGGCTGGATACCCTGCGTCATCCGGGGGCTACTTTAACTTCGTATATTTACAGCGCTTCCCCGGCCGGTACCGGCAATGATCCGCAACGGGCTTACGGCGCGTCTTTGGTCTTAATAACGCTAATTTTATTTTTAAACGGCCTGGTGGATTACCTGCAGCGCTTTACCCGGGTAATAAAGGAAGAAAAATAAGGGCAAACATTTGGCGAATTGAAAATTGCCTATTTAAATTATTTAAATAACTGGGTATTCAATCAGAAAAAAATTAGTTTTAAAAAAGGAGTGACTGCATAATGAGGTTTTTAAAAAAACATAGTCTTAAACTTAAGGTATTACTGATTAACGCTGTTTTTTTAACGGTGCTGATTTTAACCGGCCATCTTACCACCACTTTAGCCCAACAAAAAACCTTCCTAAAAAACATGGCCTTAGCGGCAACCCAGGACACAGAAACAGAAGAAGAGCCGGTAGCCCCGCCTTCAAGACCACTAACCGTTATTATTGACGGGCAGGAAACCACCAGTGACCAGCCTATTGTAATTAAAGGAAACAGATTTTACGTCCCGCTGCGATTTATATCCGAAGCTTTGGGCTACCCTATTCAGTGGGATAACAGTACCAAAACAGCCTACATTGGCGCCCGTCACGTAGGTACCGACCTGGTGGATAAAAAACCGGCCCGGACGGGCGTAAAGATAAAACAACCGGTAAAGGTAGGCGGAGTCGGTTATCCCAAAGGGTACCTCCTGGGGCCCAGCGCTTTTCACGAAATAAGCTGGGATTTAGGTGGACGCTTTAATCATTTTACCTTTAACTTTGGCGTGCCGGATAATAACCAGACGGACACCGCCGGTTTTACGGTAATGGCAGACGGGAGAAAAAAATTGGGGGAAAAGGTAATTTCTAAAGATGACGGGCTCAAGGAATTCAGTTTTGGCACAAAGGGAGTTAATACCGTAACGGTAAAAAGCTATAAGCAAGCCGGCGGGGTAGTTATCAGCCCGCGGGCCCAGTAAATTCTTTTTTAGCGGAAGTACTCTGGACAACCTTATCTAGAAGGTATCCAGAGTACCAGAGATTGCAAAAGGAAATTTTGATTTATTCTGCTACTTGTAATGCGGTTTTCGGCTAAGCACCGAAATTTTATACCAGTATTCCCAGTTTTCCTTTGGAGTGGTAATATTGAGTTTGTGGAGCTTCCATATAGAGGTAAGGTATATTTTTTCGGTGGTCTCGTAGATGTAATATTTTTTCCCTATGAGGGACTCAGGAAGTTCCAAGAGAGAACCGGCAAACAAAAGGTAGCAGCCCTTCTTGCCGGCCCTAAACTCTGCTTCCACGTAGTAACAATCTTGAGAACAGGCCAGCCCTAAATGGTAAACACTAGCTTTTAACACTTTATCCTTTATCGCTGGATTTTTCACCGTGTCTTTGCAACCCGGCAACAATGTTTTCAATATTCTTTATTCTTTTGTTCAGCCTGAGCAAAAATACTGGAACGAAAATAAGTAAAAAAATATAGCCTAGTAAAAGAACATAATGAAAAATCTGGACAAGTATAACAGTATTAAATGCCATACTAAATGCCATAATATTAACCTCCATTCAGGATTTCTAAGTACAATTCTTGGAAAGGGTCTTCTATATTTTACCTTATCTATTTAATTTATAAAGCACCTGATTAAACTTTTTTATAGTAGTACATTCCTGGCATTTTAAAGCTTAACGAAGACTAATTGGCCTTAGAATTCCTGCCTTAGGGAGGATTTTAAAAAAGGTGGTTTGGATATCTTCACTGCTGTCTAAAAGCACGCGTTTTACGCCCCAACGGCGGCAAAGGCGGTCAATCTCCTGGTAAAATTCTTCCAGCCGCTTAAGGTAAGTCAGGTAAGCTGCTGGATTTAAAGCTACCTCTGTTTGCGCACCATTTTCAGAATCAACCAGCAAAAACTCCCCTTCTCCCGAAGGTAGCCTTTCTTCCGGGGACAAAATATGACCAAGTGTTGTTTCAAGCCCGCGGCCAGCCGCTATACGAAGCATTTCTTGAACGTCAAAAAGGTCGTAAAGGTCGGAAAAGACGTAAAGGTTTTTTGTCTTTGGGGAAACGTCCAATGCCCGTCGCAAATTTTCGGTTAATCGGGCCCTGTGGCCAAAATTAGCCGCCTTTAGAAACTGCCAAAGGCGTGGCAGGTCCCTTTGGCTTTTAAATTCGGAGACGGTTTTTTCTAGAGTTATGTTAACCTTTAAATTTAAATTGGTCCGGGTTTTCTGTTCATTTTTTTCGGTCGTTACCTGACCTGATCTTTTATTTTCCCCGGCTAAAGTTACGGTTAGCCTGTCACCCCCAAACAAGGCGCAACTACCCAGGCCCGCAACTATCTGTAAGGCATACCGCCCTTTGTGGGCTGCTTCGCCCCAGTCCATGGAGGCGCTGGTATCTACCAACAAGAGGGTGGTGTCTTGTTTTTCATCTAGATGTTCTTTTACGTAAAGACGCCCCAGCCTGGCGTAAGTTTTCCAGTCTACCTGCCGTATTTCATCACCTGAAGTATAGGTCCGGTAATCAATAAATTCTATGGCCCCGCCTTTTTGCCGGGAACTCCAGGCTCCACTTTCCCGGTTTGGCGCGGGTTTTTGCCGGATTAACCGGTAACCTGCCAGCCGGGTTAAAATTTTAGCGTCCAGCAAATTATTAACCAATAATACCCAATCCCTCAATGGCTAAAAATACTTGAGCCTTTTTAATTTACTCCATGGTCCGTCACTCAACTACCATTAAAGATAAGTTTTCCGTCTAAAATTATTGAGCGCCGTACGGAACGGTTTGAACTATCTCTTCAATTAAATCACCGGCGCTTATTCCCTCGGCGGCGGCTTCAAAGTTTAAAATTAGGCGGTGACGCAGGGCGGCCAAAGCATTTCGCCGGATGTCGTCATAGCCGGCTAAAGAACGGCCGTCGCGTAAAGCCTCGGCTCGCGCCCCGAGAATTAAGGCCTGCACGCCACGCGGGCTGGCGCCATAACGGACAAAACGCCTTACTTTTTCCGAAGCGAGGGGGTTATCCGGCTGGGTAGCCAAAACCAGGCGGACCGCGTAGGCCATTACATCTTCCACAACTACCACCTGCCTTACTAAGCCAAGCCACCTTTGCATTTCCTCCGGAGCCAAAAGTTGCGGCGCCTGAGGCTCTTCTGTCCCGGTAGTCCGGCCGGCAATAACAACCATTTCTTCGGCCGTAGGATAGGAAACATTAATCTTGAATAAAAAACGGTCCAGATGGGCTTCCGGAAGCGGGTATGTTCCTTCCATCTCCAGCGGGTTCTGGGTGGCCAGCACAAAAAAGGGCTCAGGTAAAGGGTAAGTATTTCTTCCTGAGGTTACAGTGTGCTCTTGCATGGCTTCCAGAAGGGCGCTTTGGGTTTTTGGAGTGGTCCTGTTTATTTCATCGGCCAGGACAATATGGGCAAAAACCGGTCCGGGCACAAAACGAAAAGGGTTTACCGTATTCTGCGGGTCAAAAACCTGGGTTCCGGTAATGTCGGCCGGCATTAAATCGGGGGTAAACTGAATACGCCTAAAGGTTAACCCCGACACCCGGGCCACGGTGCGCACCAGCGCCGTTTTCCCCAAGCCCGGCACCCCCTCAAGTAATACATGCCCGCCGGCCAAAAGGGCAATAAGCACCTGACGAACAACTTCTTCCTGCCTAACGATTACCTGGGCTATGGCAGTCTGGGTTTCCGTCAAGCGTTTACTCACCCCGGTTAAAATTTTTTGGATTTCTGACTGGTTGCCTTGTTCTTGTGCCTGGTCCATATTTTCCTCTTTTAACTATCCTCCTCCAGGAAGCTGAAATATTGCCAGACCAGCTTTTCTAAATTTGGGGGCAAAGGAGCAAGGGATAAGGAATTAACGGCTTCTTCCTTATATAAAGGATAAACTTCCTGGTAAGGGCGGAAAGCGCCTGGTTCAATTTGTGAGTTTGGTAAACTTGTTTCCAGTCCGCTCGAACCCGGCCTGCGCTGGCCGCTTACCTGCAGCTCCGGCCCCTAACCCCCAATTAACGTTGGCGGGGTAACCTTTTTT
>DMDI01000291.1:0-723 GCA_003445555.1 Desulfotomaculum sp.
AAACAACGGTCTCGAATAACAGAACGGTTACGATCAAGGATTTACCTTTCCATGCAGGGGATAAAGTCGAAATCATCGTGCGTGGCTACGAGCGTGAACAGGAATACACTGGACATTATCCCTTGCGCGGCAAAGCAATTCGTTATGTTGATCCATTCGGAAGCGTTGCCGAAGACGACTGGGATGCGCAAAAATGATTATTCTCGATACACACCTTTTAATAACCTTTAAGAGCTCAAGCTTACTCCCGCCGTTCCCCCGGTAATGCCGGCTACCAAAGCCAGGACAAGCTTTAACCCTAGGGGAGCCATGGATATGGAAAAAGAAAAAAATACGGCCGCCGTAATTAAAGCCAGCAAAAGGAAAAGCACTGCTACCCCTAAGCCGTGGAATACTCCTTTACTTTTTGCTTGCTGAGCGGTCCACCCGGCCCCTAAAAAAACGCTAAGAAAAAATAAGCCGTTTATTATCCAGGGCAAACTGCTTTCGGTAAAATCAGCAAAATAATAAACAAGTCCAATAATAACACTTCCTAAAATAGATGCGGCCAAGCTTAACAAGGTCCCTTTAATTATAGCCAGCCAGTTTAGGAAAGTACCGCGTTCTTGTTTTAAAACAACCACCTTTTTCACCTCTTGCTTTAAAATAAGTAATTACCAGGCACAAAGGCACAGGGGCATAAAGTTTTTACCTATTTGCTACTTAATGTTTTCATCCGAAAAT
>DMDI01000291.1:783-3210 GCA_003445555.1 Desulfotomaculum sp.
ACTTAATGTTTTCATCCGAAAATCCTTGGATTTTCATTCTCCGTTGTAGGGGCGTATTGCAATACGCCCCTACAACATGGGTGTTTCATTTCCCTTTGTGCCTTTGTGCCTTTGCCCCCTCCCATCCCTCCCCCTTGAAGGGGGAGGGATGGGAGGGAGGGGGCGCCTGAGTAGTTACATTAATTCTATGTAATAAGGCAGAGAAAATATAACCTTTAGACCAGAAAATAAAACAGTCGAAAAATTAGAAAATATGTTGGTAATTTTTGCTTTAAACGGGCAGGAAATTAAAGGTGGTAAAGAGAAATAATGTATTAAGGAGGGATGCTGAAATGCTTAGGTCAACTAGACTGCAAAGAGTATTTGCCAAAGGGGTTTTAGGGCGGGTAATAGCCTTAATATTGGAGGTTTTGGGGGCAGAAGAGCAAGCCTTACGTTGGGTTAGCAGCAGCTTAAAATGGGTTTCTGAACCGTCCCAGGTACACTTCCAGGCTACCAGGCTTTGTTTAAAAAGGGGCCGGGTAGACCAGGCTATGTGGCACTGGAAAAAAGCGGTTGGCGAAGAGCAAAGTAAAGCTAGTTTACTATACTGGTTAAAGCGTACCAATCACCTCCCCGATTCATCGGCGTATTTAGTTTCTTTCCCGGGTAAGCTCAATTCCTATTTTTCTCACGACAGGCTTGATTCTTGTGCTCTTCTTTTTAACTTAAGCCTGGTCTTAAGTAAGACAGGCTGCCACCAAAAAGCGCTGGAATGTTATCAGCTTTTACAGGCAAAAGGCATGAATACCGTAGAGTTATTAAACAATAAGGGCTATAATCTTTATCATCTGGGGCGTTTCGAAGAGGCTGTTTTATGTTACGAACTGGCCCGGGAAATGTCTTTGGGAAACGGATTATTACTAACCAACCTGGCTGTCTGTTACCAGCGGTTAAAAATCTACCCGCAAGCCATGAAGCATTACGAAGCCGCCCTGCAAAGTGCGGCAAACGACCCTATAACCCTTAACAATTATGCTTGTTGTTTAATAGAAATAGGCCGGCCCGAAGAAGCGCTTGAATTATATAACCGGGCTCTGGCGGTTTCTCCTGGCTATAAAACTTATTTATTAAATAAAGCTGTTTGTTTGTTTACCCTCCAGCGTAATAAAGATTCAATGATTATTTGCGATCAAGTCCTGGCTCAAGAACCTTATTGTTTTGAAGCCTGGGGGCTGCGGGGTAATTTATTGAATGTAACCGGTCAATCCAGAGAAGCCGCTATTTGCTATAGCCGGGCTTTAGGACTGGCCTGTTGAGGCACGATAAGGATGATTTTGACCTAAATGCCGTAAAAACCTGGTCAGGAAATAAAAAAGGAAGGTAATCATAATCTTTACCCCGGCAACTAAAAAATAACCTGCCCGGACGGTAAAGACGCTATTTATTAAAAAAATAAAAGCAGGCTTGGAAAAATCAGGCGTTACGACCACCACCGGCTTAGTGGCGGGCAGACCTAAATAACGATAAATTATAGCTAGAAATAACCCTTTAATTGACCAGATCCAACCTATGGCCATAGCGGTAAAAGCCGTATCAGACAGCCCAATTTTCGTCTGCCAGTATAGTTGTTGAAGTTTTAATTTTTTTATAAAATATAACATAACAGGGAATAGCTTTAATAACAAGGGCCGGTAATAAACAATAAACTGATAAATATTCCCCAGGGGTGAATCGGGGTATTTCTTTTTTCCCTCGCTTTTAAATTTGTTTCTGAAAAATAATCTCCGGTAAACACGTATCCCGGGCCATAGTTTTATTTCCAGCCTGAAATAACTGTTTTCCCCCTGGTAAAAATAACGCAGCTTTATTTTTAAGGGGAGTAAGATAAAGATGAAACCAAAAACAAAAAGTAAGCTGATTAAAGATAAAGAAATAAATAATCCGAAAGACATAATTTTCACCTCTTTTCTTCTTGCGCTTATTCTACCTTTGGAGGTATTATTTTATTATGTACGAAATAACCGTTAAAAAAACTTTTGCGGCGGCGCACCGCTTACCTAATTACAAAGGACGGTGCGCTGCCGTGCACGGACACACCTGGACGGTGGAAGTCTCGGTGGCCGGAGTCTCTTTAGATGAAAACGGTATGCTTATAGATTTTATCCTGCTTAAAGAAATGGTGACGCAAATTACCATGGATTTCGACCACCAGTACTTAAATGAGTTAAAATTAGCCGATGCAGTAGTTTCTGCTCATCCTACGGCGGAAAATCTAGCGCGTTATATTTTTAAGCAGTTAAGTAAATTACTGCCGCCTAACCTTAGCTTAACCAAAGTTAAAGTATGGGAATCAGCGGATACTGCTGCTTCTTATCAGGAGGGGGTTTAGTTGCTTTTAAAAAGTGTAGTTTTGCTTTCTGGCGGCCTTGATTCTACCGTTTCTTT
>DMDI01000191.1 GCA_003445555.1 Desulfotomaculum sp.
CTCCCGGAAGTTGGAAATTGGAGGTTGGATTAAGGAATTCGCCCTAATCCATCCAACTTCTAGCTTCCAATCTCCAACCTCCAAATTATTTCTTAGGCCGCTTGGACCCGTACTTTGAACGCCCCTGGTGACGGTTTTGGGTTCCGGCGCAATCCAAAGCGCCGCGTACCACGTGATACCTAACCCCCGGTATATCTTTTACACGACCGCCACGCACTAACACAACAGAATGCTCCTGAAGATTATGACCAATCCCCGGAATGTAAGAAGTTACTTCAATCCCGTTAGTAAGTCTTACCCGGGCCACTTTACGCAGAGCTGAATTCGGTTTTTTAGGTGTCGTGGTATAAACTCTGGTGCAAACCCCTCTTTTTTGGGGGCATTTTTTTAAAGCCGGGGCCGAAGATTTCCTAATCATCTTTTCTCTTTCCTTCCGCACCAACTGGCTTATTGTAGGCAACCGGCATCAATCCTTTCTTTAAATTTCTTCTTCCACAACGGAAGCGGCGGCACAACCCACCTCAATACCGCAATTTTTACCTAACTCTAGCATTTCGTTCACCTTGATAACCGGTATATTTTTAAGGCTGCAGGCCTGGATAACTGGATTAATTACGTGGCTTTGCGCGTCTTGCGCGATGTAAACTACCTTCGCCATGCCTTGCTGCACCGCTTTTAAAGTTTGCTTTGTACCTACTGTTTTTTTCTTAGCTTTTTTTAGCCGCGCTATAGACACCTGATCAACCTTCCTTTTTAATCATCAGTTACAAGACACCGTTTGCCAGGGAATTTATCCTGACGCCTACGTCTTGGGACTTGAGGACAAATATTATAGACCTAAAAAAAGCGCGCATTTTTTAATTTTAATATCATTCGTCTGCCTTGTCAACCTGAATTACCTCATTTATTTGCATATCCCTGTACCGGCTCATTCCGGTTCCGGCAGGGATTAGTTTTCCGATAATTACATTTTCTTTAAGTCCTACTAGAAGGTCTTTTTTCCCTTTTATGGCCGCTTCAGTTAGTACCCGGGTTGTTTCTTGAAAGGAAGCGGCCGAAAGAAAGGAGTCCGTAGCCAGGGAAGCTTTTGTAATTCCTAACAATATTGGTTTAGCGGTTGCTTTTTGGCCGTTATTTGCCTCAACCCTTTTATTTTCTGGCGTGAGTTCAAAAATATCAACTACACTATTGGGCAATAAATTTGTATCTCCGGGATCTTCTACTTTTACTTTCCGAAACATTTGCCGGATCATTATTTCAATATGTTTATCGTTAATATCTACCCCTTGTAAACGGTAAACACGTTGTACTTCTTGCAAAATATACAACTGCACATCGCGTATCTCTTTAATTTTTAAAAGTTCATGAGGATTAATTGAGCCTTCGGTAAGTTCTTCCCCTGCCCTTACCATGGTTCCGCTTTCTACCCTTAAACGCGCCCCAAAGGGAATTAGGTAAACAGCCCGCTCCCCGTTGGACCCGATAAGTTCTAATTCCCGCCGGTTTTTTACTTCCCGGTACTGGAGCAGGCCATCAAACTCGGCAATAATTGCCTGCCCTTTTGGCCTTCGGGCTTCAAACAGTTCTTCTACCCGGGGCAAACCATGGGTAATATCTTCGCCGGCTACACCACCCGTGTGAAATGTCCGCATGGTTAACTGGGTTCCCGGTTCACCAATAGATTGAGCGGCAATTATCCCTACCGCTTCACCGATATCAATCATTTGACTGGTGGTCAAATTGCGCCCGTAACATTTAACACATACTCCAAAACGCGTTTTACAGGTAAGGGCAGCCCGGATTTTTACCCGGTCTATCCCGGATGCGGTAATTCGGGCGACGCAACTTTCGTCAATTTCTTCCCCGGCCCGTACTAAAACCTCCCCGGTAACGGGATGATATATATCTTCCAAGGATACCCGGCCAAGAATACGCTCCTCTAATTTTTCAATAACCTCGGTACCATCACGAATCTCGCATACTTCAACTCCTTCGGTAGTTCCGCAGTCATATTCGCGTACTATTACATCCTGGGCTACATCCACCAGCCGGCGGGTAAGGTAACCGGAATCGGCGGTACGTAAAGCAGTATCAGCCAAACCTTTGCGGGCCCCGTGGGTAGAAATAAAGTATTCTAATACGGTTAAACCTTCTTTAAAACTAGCTTTAATGGGCAAGTCAATAATCCGTCCCGAAGGGTCAGCCATAAGGCCGCGCATTCCGGCTAACTGACGAATTTGCTGGATATTACCCCGCGCTCCGCTGCTGGCCATCATATAAATTGGATTGAGCTTATCCATACTATTTAATAAAGCCGTCGTTACCTTATCGGTAACTTCATTCCAAATGCCAATTATTTTTTGGTACCGCTCTTCTTCCGTAATTAAACCATCCCGGTATTGCTCTTCTACTATTTCCACCTGTTCTTCCGCTCCGCTTATAATTTCCTTCTTTTGTTCCGGTACCAGTATATCTTTAAGACTAATGGTAATGCCGGCTTGGGTGGCGAAATGATAACCTAACTTCTTAATCCCGTCTAAAAGGGTTACTGTCTTGGCGTAACCTAGTTTGCGGTAACAATCATCCACCAGTTGACTTAAGCTTGATTTATCCATTTCTTGATTAAAATAACCTAATTCATCCGGGATAACTTCATTAAAGATGCTCCGTCCTACGGTTGTTTTTAAATATTCTCCCGGAGACTTACGAATTTTTATAGGGGCCTGTAAAGCTATTATTTTATTTTCATAAGCCATTATTGCTTCGGCCGCATCTTTAAATACTTTACCCTCGCCTAAAAGTCCTGGTTTTTCTATCGTTAGATAATAAATGCCTATTACCATGTCCTGAGTGGGAACGGTTAAAGGACGGCCGCCCTTGGGGTCAAGAATGTTGAAAGTTGAACGCATTAAAAGTCTGGCTTCTGCCTGGGCTTCGGCAGAAAGAGGCACGTGAACGGCCATCTGGTCCCCATCAAAATCAGCGTTATAAGCCGCACAAACTAAAGGATGAATTTGAATTGCCCGTCCTTCTACCAGCACAGGCTCAAAAGCCTGGATGCCTAAACGGTGTAAAGTAGGAGCACGGTTTAACAATACCGGGTGTCCTTTAATTACTTCTTCTAAAACATCCCATACCTCGGATTTAGCCCGCTCCACTAAGCGTTTAGCACTTTTTATATTATGAGCATATCCTTTGCTTACTAAAGCTTTCATGACAAAAGGTTTAAACAACTCCAGGGCCATTTCTTTAGGTAAGCCGCACTGGTTTAATTGTAAGGTCGGCCCAACCACGATTACGGATCGGCCCGAGTAATCTACCCGTTTGCCTAACAAGTTTTGGCGAAAACGTCCTTGTTTTCCCTTAAGCATGTCGCTTAACGATTTTAACGGGCGATTACCGGGACCAGTAATTGGCCGGCCGCGCCGGCCATTATCAATCAACGCATCCACTGCTTCCTGTAACATACGCTTTTCATTACGGACAATAATATCAGGGGCCCCCAAATCCAGTAAACGTTTCAAACGGTTGTTCCGGTTAATCACCCGCCGGTATAAATCATTCAAATCAGAAGTGGCAAAACGTCCTCCGTCTAATTGCACCATGGGACGAAGTTCGGGTGAAATGACCGGAATAACATCCAGGACCATCCATTCTGGTTGATTACCTGACTTAAGAAAGGCATCCACTACCTCCAACCGCCTCAAGGCCCGTATTTTTCTTTGCCCCGTCGCTTCTTTTGCTTCCTGGCTCAGTTCTTTATATAATTCGGCCAAATTAATTTCCTGAAGTAATATTTTGATTGCCTCCGCCCCCATCATGGCCCTAAAGGTTTGACCATACTTTTCCCGGTATTCCCGGTACTCGGCTTCATTAAGCAGCTGTTTTATAATTAAATCAGTGTTCCCTGGGTCAATTACCACATAGGATACAAAATAAAGAATTTTCTCTAAGGCCCGCGGTGACATATCCAGCAATAAACCCATCCGGCTGGGAATGCCTTTAAAATACCAGATATGGGAAACAGGAGCAGCTAATTCGACGTGGCCCAAGCGCTCCCGCCGTACTTTAGCCCTGGTAACCTCCACCCCGCAACGGTCACAAACCATCCCTTTGTAGCGAACCCGTTTATACTTACCGCAATGGCATTCCCAATCCCTGACCGGTCCGAAAATGCGTTCGCAAAAAAGCCCGTCACGCTCAGGCTTTAAGGTACGGTAATTGATTGTTTCCGGTTTTTTGACTTCCCCGCTGGACCAGGTCCGAATTAGCTCCGGTGACGCTAAACCAATCCGGATATGGTCAAAATTATTTAAATCTAACACTAAAATGACCTACCTCCCTTGTGAGAAGTAAGATATTAAAAAGGCCTAATTGCCTTTATACTTCTTTTTCCTCTCCCTGTTCCTCTTCATCGTTCAGGCCCAAATGATTAAAACTAAAAATTTCAACTAGTTCATCCTCAAAATGGTTCTTATTATTATCAATATCGCTTTCCAAGGGTTCTATGCCAGGTAATTCCATCTCCAATTCTTTTAACCCTTCCCCGGCATCCTCTTCTTTGTCTTTAATTTCAATCTCTTCATTTTCTTCAGAGAGCAACCTTACGTCTAAAGCTAAACTTTGTAACTCCTTTACCAATACCTTAAATGATTCAGGTACCCCGGGCTCAGGAATATTTTCTCCTTTAACAATCGCTTCGTATGTTTTCACCCGGCCTACCACATCGTCTGATTTTACCGTAAGAATTTCCTGAAGAGTATACGCCGCACCATAAGCCTCTAAGGCCCAAACCTCCATTTCGCCAAAACGCTGACCACCAAATTGAGCCTTGCCGCCTAGAGGTTGCTGAGTTACCAAAGAATAGGGACCGGTCGAACGGGCGTGAATTTTATCATCAACTAAATGGGCTAATTTTAACATATACACATATCCCACCGTTACCGAGCTATCAAATGGCTCGCCTGTACGACCATCAAATAAAACAACCTTACCATCCTCAGGCAAACCGGCCTGTTGTAAAAAATTCAGAATATCTTTCTCAATGGCCCCGTTAAAAACGGGAGAAGAAACATAGTAGCCTAAAGCCTTTGCTGCCCAGCCCAGGTGAGCTTCTAAAACCTGACCAATGTTCATTCGCGAAGGAACCCCCAAGGGGTTTAAGACAATTTCAACAGGTGTACCATCAGGTAAAAAAGGCATATCCTCTTCAGGCAAAATGCGGGCAATAACTCCTTTATTGCCGTGACGACCGGCCATTTTATCCCCTTCGGAAATTTTTCTTTTTTGGGCTACGTAAACCCGGACTAATTGATTAACTCCGGGCAGAAGCTCATCGCCTTGGGCCCGGGAAAATACTTTCACGTCAATCACTTTACCTGACTCCCCGTGTGGCACTCTTAATGAAGTATCACGTACTTCCCGGGCCTTTTCGCCAAAAATAGCGCGCAATAAACGTTCTTCCGCAGTAAGCTCGGTCTCTCCTTTAGGGGTAATTTTACCTACCAAAATATCCCCTGCCCGCACTTCGGCCCCTACGTACACAATCCCCCGTTCATCCAGGTCCTTAAGCATCTCTTCGCCAATGTTAGAAATATCGCGGGTAATTTCTTCCGGGCCAAGCTTGGTATCCCGGGCTTCACATTCATACTCCTCTATATGAATGGAAGTATAATAATCTTCCATTACCAGCTTTTCGCTAATCAAAATAGCATCCTCGTAGTTATATCCTTCCCAAGGCATAAAGGCAACCAAAACATTATGGCCTAAAGCCAGTTCCCCTTTATCCGTAGAAGAACCATCGGCAATAACCTGATTTGCTTCGACCTGTTCCCCCTTTTTTACAATTGGTTTTTGATTGATACAAGTACCTTGATTGGAACGGTTAAATTTTAAGAGTTTGTAATAATCCACGGTACCATTACTGGTACGAACGCGAATTTCATTTGACGCAACATACTCAACTATTCCCGCCTGACGGGCCAGGGTAACCCCCCCCGAATCGCAAGCCGTTTTATATTCGATACCCGTACCCACTAAGGGCGCCTCTGGTCTGACTAAAGGAACCGCTTGACGCTGCATGTTGGCCCCCATTAAAGCCCGGTTCGCATCATCGTGTTCCAGAAAAGGAATTAAGGCCGCCGCCACACTAAAAACTTGTTTCGGTGAAACGTCCATATAGTCCGCCCGCTCTACAGGCACTTCCAAAAAATCGTGGACGCGGCGGCTATTAACTTTACTGGTGGTAAAGTAACCATTTTCATCTATAGGTGCGTTCGCCTGAACAATAACCGTTTCTTCTTCTTCATCGGCCGTTAAATATACAATCTCGCTAGTAACGCGTTTATTTTTTTTATCTACTTTGCGGTAAGGAGTTTCAATAAAGCCAAAATTATTTACCCGGGCGTAACAACTTAAAGAGCCGATTAAACCAATATTCGGACCTTCTGGAGTTTCAATAGGACAAATACGCCCGTAATGCGAATGATGTACATCACGCACCTCAAAACCTGCTCTTTCCCGGCTCAAACCCCCGGGACCAAGGGTGGACATCCGGCGTTTATGCGTTAACTCTGCTAACGGATTGGTCTGGTCCATAAATTGGGAAAGCTGACTCGAACCGAAGAACTCCTTTATTGCCGCTACCACGGGGCGAATATTAACCAACGCCTGCGGGGTAATAACATCAACATCCTGAATAGTCATTCGTTCCTTTACTACCCGTTCCATACGCGCCAAACCAATGCGGAATTGATTTTGCAACAGTTCCCCCACCGAACGAAGGCGCCGGTTGCCTAAATGATCAATATCATCTATCTGTCCTTTTTTATGCATTAACCCAAGCAAATATTTAATTGTTTCAATAATATCTTTAGGCGTTAACTCCCGAATAAAACTTTGTTCGCTTGAAGAGCGGTAAAGAATCCCGTGTTTTAGTTTTTTGGCCAGCTTATAGCGCCCCACATTAGACAAGTCATACCGTCTTGGGTCAAAAAAAAGCGAGTTCAGCAATGAACGGGCACTTTCCACGGTAGGCGGCTCGCCTGGGCGCAAACGTTTATAAATTTCTACTAGGGCCTCATCGGTGGAACCGGTATTATCCTTATTTAAAGCTTCCTGAATATATTTATCGTCCTCAAAGAGCTCTCTAATTACGGCGTTGGTTTCAAAACCTAACGCTCTTACCAGAGTGGCTACAGGGACTTTACGGGTTCGGTCAATACGGACGTAAATTTGATCATTGACGTCAGTTTCAAATTCTAACCATGCTCCCCGGTTAGGAATAATGGTGGCGGTATATAATTTTTTTCCACTTAAGTCTATTTGTTCGGCAAAATAAACTCCCGGAGAGCGAATTAACTGATTTACCACCACGCGTTCTGCGCCGTTAATAACAAAAGTGCCTTTTTCGGTCATTAGGGGAAAATCCCCCATAAAAATCTCTTGTTCTTTGACCTCACCCGTTTCTTTATTAATTAATCTTATTTTAACCTTTAAAGGAACTGCATAAGTAGCTCCCCTATCCTTACATTCCTTTATAGAATGTTTAGGCTCCCCCCCAAAAGTATAATCTAAAAACTCCAGGATCAGGTTACCGGTGAAGTCCTGGATAGGAGAAATATCTTGGAATACCTCTTTCAATCCTTCGTTTTTAAACCACTGGTACGAATTACGCTGTACTTCTATAAAGTTAGGTAATTCTAAAACTTCCTTAAGTTTACCGAAGCTCCATCTCGTTCTTACTCCTGCTTTTTCAGGATACATTTAACACCCAACACCCCCTGCGTGCTATGTAATGCCAGGTTAATCCTGCCTAGAGAGATTGGTTTTACATAACATTACAGACATACTTAATTAAATAAATTAAGGAAAACAATTAAATGAGTATAAGTAAAGCTTGAGGCTCTTCCAGGCCTTAT
>DMDI01000070.1 GCA_003445555.1 Desulfotomaculum sp.
TGGTCAAAGAATGACCTTTTGGTTTATGTAAAATGGTATAAGCAAACAATTCGGCTAATTCTTCCCTGGTGGCCCCTTTTCTTAAGGCCATTTTTAAGTCTACTTCTTTTTGGTCGTATAAACACGGCCTTAAGGTTCCGGTGGATGATAAACGCAGCCGGTTACAGGACGCACAAAAATGGTTGCTTTGGGCCGTAATAAAGCCAATCAGGCCTTTTGCCCCGGCCAGGCGGTAATACTTAGCCGGTCCGTTGCCGGCCAATTTATCCACTTTTTGCAAAGGGCCAAGTTGATTTTTTAGGACCATTTTTACTTTTTCAGTGGATAAATAATTTTCCTGGGTCCGGTCAATTGAGGCCACGGGCATTAATTCAATAAAGCGAATATGCAAAGGGTGCTTAAGCGTAACTTGGGCCAAGTCACAAATCTCGTCATCGTTAAACCCTTTAATGATTACGGTATTTATTTTAACCGGTTTTAAATCTAAAGCAAGGGCCATTTTAATTCCCTCTAAAACATCGTCTATTTTTCCTCCCCGGGTAATATACCGGTAGCGTTCAGGACGCAGACTATCAAGACTAATATTCAACCGTTTTAAACCGGCCTTTTTTAATTCCTCCGCCTGGGTGGCCAAAAAGGTGCCATTTGTGGTCAAGGCCAAATCATCTATCTCCGGGATGGAATTAATGGCCTGGATTAAGTCAGGTAAATTCCGGCGCACCAGGGGTTCACCACCGGTTAAACGTATCTTTCTTATCCCTGCCATTACGGCGGCCTGAATTAAACGGATAATTTCCTCAAAGCGTAAAATTTCCTGGTGCGGAATGTTTTTTACCCCTTCGGGAGGCATACAGTAAATACAACGCAAGTTGCACCGGTCGGTTACCGAAATACGCAAATAATTTATTTCCCGCTGAAAGTTATCTTGCACTTTTATCACCATTTCAATTTTATTATGGTTGACTTACTTAAGGCCACGGAACTTTTAAACTTTTATTCCGGGCTAAAATTTCCGGCCCAAAAATTTCCTTTATAGAGGCATTTTTAATTATTTTTCCCTGATACATGACGGCTACTTTTTCGGTTAAAAAAGGAATCTCGGTATAATCATGCGTGACAAAAAGGGTGGTTTGCCTGGTTTCTCTTAAGAGTAAACCCATTTCTTTTAGTAAAGTGTTTTTTGTCGGATAATCAAGGGCCGCAAATGGTTCGTCCAAAAATAATACTTTGGGTTCTAAGACCAGGGCCCGGACCAGGTTAACTCTTTGGGCCTCGCCGCCGGAGAGATGGCGGGCCGGCCGGGCCGCTAAATGTTTAATGACTAGACGGCTCATCCACCAATCAGCCCGCTCCAGGGCCTCTTTTTTGGCTATACCTCTAATTTTAAGTCCCGCCAGAATATTTTGCTCCACCGTAGTGTCAAACAAAAGGGGTTCTTGAAAAACCACCGCCATTTGGCGCCGTAAAAAAATTATTTTATCTTTGGTTATTTTACGGTCCTTAAAATACAAGGTACCCTGCGAAGGACTTTGCAGCAAAGCTAAAGTAAGCAAAAGACTGGTTTTTCCCGTGCCGTTCGGCCCAATTAAACTTAATACTTCGCCTTTTTTTAAACTAAAACTTTCTATGCTAAAAATTTCCTGTTTGTTTTTAACCAGCCGTAAATCTTTAGCTTCTATGACCTTAACCTGGTTATTATCCATATATTCTATCCTTTACGCCGGCAGCTTGCCTCTCTGCTGCAGGTTAGTGAGAACAGCCACAACGATAAAAGAAATAAGCAGTAAAATAATGCTTAGAGCGGTGGCAATTTCAAAGTTCCCTTTTGAGACCTCTAAAACGGTAGCCGTGGTAAGAACCCTGGTTTCTCCTTTTACATTTCCTCCTACCATCATGGAAGCCCCCACCTCAGAAATTACCCCGCCAAAACCGGCGATTACCGCGGCTAACAGACCCAGACGGGCCTCTTTTAAAATTAAAAATAAAAACTGAAGGCGCGAGGCCCCTAAAGCCATAATTTGCAGGCGGATTTTGGGATTTAAGGACTGGATAGCCGCAATGGTAAAGCCCATTACAATTGGCGAAGCTATAATGGCTTGAGCAATAACCATAGCCGGCGGATTATAAAGAAGCCCTAAAAAACCTAAAGGACCATAGCGGGTTAACAAAAGCCAGGTTATGAGGCCGACTACCACGGGGGGCAACCCCATGCCAAAGTTTACTAAGCTTACTATTGCCTGCCGTCCGATAAATGTTTTTAAAGCCAGCAGGGTCCCTACCGGAACCCCTATGAGAACACTGATCAAAGTAGCGGTACCGGACACCTGTAAAGTACGCAGAGTAATATTTATAACTTCAGGGTCAAAAGTAAAAATTAACCTTAACGCTTCAATTACACCTTGTCCAATAATACCCAAGTAAATTTTCCTCTTAATTGGATAAATTAAAAAAAATTTCACGGCATATTTACCTTTTTAATCCTAACCCCCTTACCCCCTCCTCTTAGGAGAAAGGGGTAAGAAGATCAGGGGGGAGGTAATTAAACTTTTTTTAACTATCCTTCTTGTAAACTAAAAATATGATGGTGAATTATCCTGAAACTCAAAAGATTACGCGGCCAGTTCAGACATTTTTTTGCCGGCATCAGGAATAAAAAGAGACTGCCCAAATTTTTCTTTCCCAAATTCACCAATCATTCTTTGGGTTTCAGGCGCAACCATAAATTCTACAAAAGCTTTGGCCCCTTCAGCATTTACCTTACTAAACTTTTCCGGATTTACCTGCATGACGTGATAAATATTTAAAAGAACCGCATCCCCTTCTACCAAAGGAACCAGTTTTAGGTTTTGTTTTTGGGCTAAGAAAGTAGCCCGGTCAGTTAAGGTATAACCTTGCTTTTCGGAGGCAATTTGTAAAGTTTGACCCATACCGGTGCCTGATTCCTGGTACCACTTACCACTAGGGGTAATTCCAGTTTTCTTCCAGACGCTTTTTTCTTTTTTATGCGTCCCGGAATCGTCGCCGCGGGAGACAAAAATACACTTTTTCTGCGTAATTTTTTGCAAAGCCAAAGCACAGTCTTTTAACCCTTTAACTTGGGCCGGGTCATTTTCCGGTCCTACAAGCAGAAAATCATTGTGCATCACTAATTGGTAATTAATTCCTGCCCCGATGTCCACCAATTTTTGTTCGTCTTTAGGGGCGTGCACCAAAAGAACATCGGCTTCACCTTTTTCCCCCATAGCTAAAGCTTGACCGGTACCCACGGCCACCGTTTTTACGTTATAACCCGTCTTTTTTTCAAACACCGGGATTAAAACATCTAAAAGGCCGCTATCCACGGTACTGGTGGTAGTGGCCAAAATAACATCCTTTACTTCAGGTGCTGGTGCTTGACCTTCTCCTGAGGAGGTTGTTTTTTCCGGTTGACCGCAGCCGGCCGTAAAAACGGCCATTATAAAGGCGGCGACCAAGAGAAGAATAAAATTCTTTTTTAAATAAACCATAGATAATATCTCCTTTCAAGGTAAAATAAAAAAATAAACCAG
>DMDI01000208.1 GCA_003445555.1 Desulfotomaculum sp.
ATTCAAGTCATGGCCATTAACCATAAGTCCCGACGTTTGCCGGTAAATGAAAACTTTATTCCTACTTTGGCCCACGCTTTAAAATACGATACGGTTCACGGAAAATTAAATCAAATCGTAGAAGCAAATAAAGACGCACTCTTGCTTAACGGGTGGGAGATAAAGGTATTTTCAGAAGCGGAGCCAGCCCAAATTCCGTGGGGTGATTTAGGGGTGGAAGTGGTGATTGAGGCTACCGGTAAGTTTAACCGGCCGGAAGATGCCGCCCGGCATTTACAAGGAGGGGCAAAAAGGGTTGTTCTTACGGCTCCGGCTAAAGGCGAGGCTTTGACGGTAGTAATGGGGGTTAATCACCACCAGTATGACCCCGCCGTACACCGGGTTATTTCCAATGCCTCCTGCACCACTAACTGCTTAGCTCCCGTGGCCAAAGTTTTACACGAAAATTTCGGTATTGTAAAAGGTTTAATGACTACCGTACATGCCTTAACTAATGATCAGCAACTTTTAGATATGCCCCACCGTGATTTGAGGCGCGGCCGCGCCGGTATGACGAGTATTATACCTACCACTACCGGAGCGGCTAAGGCAGTTGGCTTGGTTTTGCCTGAGCTAAAAGGCAAATTAAATGGTTTTGCCTTTCGCGTCCCTACTCCCAATGTTAGTGTGGTTGACTTGGTGGCGCAGCTTAAAAACAAAACCGCCAAAGAAGAAGTAAACGCGGCTTTTAAGGATGCCGCGGAGGGAGAACTAAGAGGAATTTTAGCTTATAGTGAATTACCTATGGTATCCAGTGACTACAACGGGGACCCCCACTCGGCTATTGTTGACGGACCGTCTACCATGGTGGTGGCTGAAGATATGGTTAAAGTGGTGGCTTGGTACGATAATGAATGGGCTTATTCTTTACGGGTACTCGACTTTATCCTGTATATGGCTGAAAAAGGAATGTAATTTAGGGCCGGGGAGGGATAAAGGTGGTTAAAAAAACAGTACGGGATATTGAGGTAACCGGCGAACGGGTGCTGGTAAGGGTAGATTTTAATGTACCCCTTGAAAACGGTAAAATAACAGATGATACCAGGATAAAGGAAACCTTGCCTACTATCCGGTATTTGAGGGAAAATAAAGCTAAAGTGATTTTAATTTCCCACCTTGGCCGTCCTAAAGGAAAAATAAACGAAAAGTACCGTTTAACTCCGGTAGCCCAAAGGCTTCAGGAGTTATTAGGCGTTCCAGTTATAAAAATAGATGATTGTTTAGGAGATAAACCGGCCGCAGCAGTTAAGGCTATGCAGCCCGGGGAAGTTATCTTGCTTGAAAACGTCAGGTTTTATCCGGAAGAGGAAAAAAATGACCCGGCGTTTGCCCAAAAACTCAGCCTGCTGGCCGACATATTTGTAAATGATGCTTTTGGTACCGCCCACCGGGCGCACGCTTCCACGGAAGGAGTAGCTCATTTTCTTCCGGCCGTGATGGGATTTTTAATGGAAAAAGAAGTTAAGATGCTAACGAAAATATTAACTGCCCCCGAACATCCCTTTATGGCTATTTTAGGAGGGGCAAAAGTTTCGGATAAAATAGGGGTGGTTAAAAATCTTTTGGGAAAAGTTGATGGGTTGTTGCTGGGAGGCGGCCTGGCCAATACCTTTTTAAAGGCCCAAGGATATTCGGTGGGTAAATCTCCGGTAGAAGAAGATAAAATAAAAACGGCCGAAGAAATAATTGACCTGGCGAAGTCCCGGGGAGTAAAAATCACCTTACCGGTTGATGTGGTGATTGTTTCTGAAGGAGAAGAGACTGATAAAATTAAAATAGTAAAAGTTGACGAAATCCCGGCGGAGGGTAAGATTTTTGACCTTGGCCCGGAAAGCATTAGAGCATTTAAAGTAGCCTTGCAAGGGGCAAAGACAATATTTTGGAATGGACCCCTGGGGGTTTTTGAACAAAAGGCCTTTGCGGAAGGTACCTTGGCCATAGCCAAAGCGATGGCTGAATATAACCTTACCAGTGTTGTTGGTGGCGGCGATACGCTGGCGGCAATGTATAAAGCAGGGGTAGCTCAAAAAATAACTCATCTTTCAACCGGTGGCGGCGCCTCCCTGGAGTTTTTGGAGGGTAAAGTACTGCCGGGTCTGGCTGCTTTATCGGGTGCGGTAAACTAAAGCCGGCTACCCGTGAAGTTAAAAGTGAAAGGAGGTTTTTCTTGTCCCAGTTCTTACGTCAACCATTAATTGTCGGAAATTGGAAAATGAATAAAACTGTTTCTCAGGCCCATGCCTTCGTTCATAGTTTAAAAGAAGCCGTGGCAGAAGTAAATAACGTGGAAATAGTTATTTGTCCTCCGTTCACGGCTCTTTTTTCCCTTAAGCAAGTTTTAAAAGGAAGTAATATTTTTTTAGGGGCCCAGAATATGTATTATTATGAAAAGGGAGCGTTTACCGGTGAAATTTCTCCTTTGATGCTGCAGGAAGTGGGTTGCCACTACGTAATTTTAGGACATTCGGAAAGAAGGGCCTACTTTGGGGAAGAAGATACCTTAATTAACTTAAAAGTCAAAGCTGTTTTACGGACTGGTTTAACCCCTATTATTTGTATCGGGGAACAGTTGGCTGAGCGGGAAGCAGGTAAAACAAAGGAAGTGATTCAAAAACAACTGGTTGGTTCACTGGCCGGTCTTGAGACTGAGCTTTACTCAAAGGTAGTCATTGCTTACGAACCTGTTTGGG
>DMDI01000255.1 GCA_003445555.1 Desulfotomaculum sp.
GGGACGTTAAATTTAACGCCCCTGTGTTGGTTATTGCCTACGCGCTGCCTGGCAAAAAATTGGTTATTGAATATGTAAAAATTAAAAATATAGCGGAAGCATCCTCTGAAATAGCTAAAATCGGGGCAGATAAAGCCGGCTGCCGGGTAATGGCTCCCAAGGCAGTTTTTCGGGTAATAAAAATAAAGGACCTTACCGCTACCCAAGCCCTTATTTTAAAGCAAGAAATGCTAAGTCAAGGCGGAGAGGCGGCAGTAGCCAGGGGGGTAATAAGCGGAGCGGTCTCCCATACCGATGTTCTTTTAATGGGCACATTAAAACAATACACTGCTTTGCTAATTAAACTTGAGCAGCAGTCATTTGGTTTGGCCGCCCTGGCCGGGCAAATCCAAGAAAAATTAAAAAGCGCCGGGGATTTTATAAATGACTGTTTCCTACCGTCAAGTACACCGGAGAGTAACTATAAAAACAAGATAAAAGACAAGATTTGCTTGCAAGGGATGCAGTTTTACGCTTATCACGGGGCTTCAGCCCCGGAGCGTGAACTGGGACAGCGGCTGGAAGTGGAGGTAGAGATTTTTAGTGATTTAAGGGCCGCCGGAAAGCTGGATGACCTGGCGCATACGGTAAACTATGCTGAAGTATATCAGGTGGTGCAAGAAGTAGTTACCAATTCTTCCTACAATTTAATTGAAGCCTTGGCCGAAGCGGTAGCCGCGGCAATTTTAGCCAGGTTTAACGTTACTGAGATATTAGTCCGGATAAAGAAGCCAGTCCCCTTTATCCCCGGTTGCTTAAGCGGGGTGGCGGTTGAAATACATCGTTACCAATAAAACAGGCGACATGTAGTAAATATCGAACCGTAAGGTGATGATAATTATTGCTAATACAGTATATCTTAGTCTGGGCTCGAATTTAGGAGATAAAGAAGCCAACCTTAACACGGCGTTAAAAAAATTAGCCGGTCATTCAAAAATTAAGCTTCAAAGAATTGCCCCTTTATATAAAACTGCCCCGGTTGGCTACCTTAAGCAAGACTGGTTTTATAATACCGCCGCCGAAATATCCACCACCCTCTCGCCTTTTGAGTTACTCGCTGTTTTACAGGATATAGAAAACCAGTTTGGCCGGGTACGGACTATTCCTTGGGGACCACGGGTTATCGATTTAGATATAATTTGGTATGAAAAGGTAAATTTACATACAAGTAAGCTAGTAATTCCCCACCCCAGGTTGACCAAGCGGGCCTTCGTTCTGGTTCCTCTGGCTGTTTTAACCCCGGCCTTAATTATTCCTGGCAAAGGTAAGATAGCGGACCTGGCCAAACTCATCAGCCAAGAACAAGAAGTTAAATTAAAAGATTATTAAAAATTATTCTTAAACATTCTTGACAATTTGTTATAAACAAGTTATATTTTTTATGATTAAATAAATAATTAAAAGATTTCAACAATTTAAAATTTAAAGTAAAAGCATGGAGGGTTTTTAATGAACGTAAAATATAGTAAACAAATAAGAATTCCCTTTTTAGACCCGTATTTTTTTGCTCCGGAGGAAGATATTGACGCCTTGTTTAAATTAAATGAACTATCGAAAAAACATCCCGTGAACATTTTAATTACAGGCAGGCAGGGATGCGGTAAGTCTTCCTTGGTCCGGCAATTTGCCGCTTATTTTAAGCGTCCCCTTGCCGTATTTCAAATCGGTCTTCTTTCTGAGCCAGGACAGCTTTTTGGGGAACAAAGGCTAAAGGAAGGAGAAACTTATTACCAGGAATTCCTTTTCCCTAAAGCTATTTCTACCTCTAATTGCGTTATTCATCTGGAAGAAATAAACCGCCCCGAACATCCAAAAGCCTTAAATGAACTGTTTTCGGTACTATCAGAGGACAGGTCAATCTGGGTGGATGAATTAGGTTTGGTAGAAGTAGCCGAAGGGGTTACTTTTTTTGCCACCATGAATGAAGGGGAAGAATTTTCCGGGACCGAAACATTGGACGCGGCTTTAAGAGACCGGTTTTACGTTATTAACAATGATTATCTTCCTTTTGACGTGGAAAAGCAGGTTTTAATGCTAAAGGCAGGGGTAAATGAAGAACAAGCAGAAACCATTCTAAAAATTATCCATAAGCTAAGAAGTGACCATAATTTACCTATTAGTGTCTCCACCCGCCACAGTTTAATGATTGCTGAATTAGTGGCCCTGGGGGCGACAATTAGAGAAGCAGTTATGTACAGCTTACAAATATCAAAAGATATTTTAGAATCTTTACTATTATCCATTCACGTGGAAACAAAAGATATGCAAATTTTAGAAAATAAGTATATTATCTTTAAACCAAATTCTATAAGCAGGTGATTTAATGTTAAAGTCAACAGAAAATCCTTTATTTTCAATTAAGCATAACATTTACTCAGGATATTCTGAGTACTGGCGGAAAAATAAAGCTACGATAGAACATGAGGAAATGGCTTATTCCTTGAGGGCCTTACGGAAAGTAGGGCAGTACATA
>DMDI01000225.1 GCA_003445555.1 Desulfotomaculum sp.
ACAGGTGGCTTAAGCCACCTGTTGTCTAAGATAAAACTTTTTTTCCCTTATAGTACCCACAGCTTGCGCAAGCATGGTGGGTCACGGTAAATTCATGACACTGCGGACATTTTATCAAATTTGGAGTGCTAATTTTCAACTGCGCCCGCCGTTTTCTACAATGGCTTTTTGAAGCTCTTCTTTTCGGTACTCCCATTTTCAACCTTCCTTATAAAAATTTATGACAAACTTTGTTAAGTATAACAAAACTCATTATATTAAAGCCATTTCTTCTTTGTCAAGTAAAGCAATGGAGATACAAAAACTCCTGATCGAATTAACAGTTTTTTAACTAAAATTTGTTGACAGAGATAAAATCAGTTGTTATACTTAGAGCAATTAAATAATTAAATAAATGGAAATGGGTGCCCTAATAATAGGGATAAAAGGGAAGTCAGTGCAAGTCTGATGCGGTTCCGCCACTGTAAATGGTGAGCTGTTTCCGTATAAGCCACTTAACCTTACTTAACGGTTGTCATAGGTTTTATAAGTTGCGTTAAGTATTGTTTGGGAAGGCGGGAATAAAAGCAATGAACCATAAGCCAGGAAACCTGCCCATGTCCTTTATTCACTTTACCGCCTACGGTCAATAGGGGGGGTGAAATATGAAATAATTAAACAAACCTCTGCCCCGGGTGGCAGGGGTTTTAATTTTTAGGCCCGGTTATAAAAACGGATAAGATTTTTATTTTACTCACTTCAAAGGTAAAGGAGGGAAAAAAACTGGTTTTTAACCTGTGCTCTGAGCCTGTTTTTAGTTAAAATATCAGGTATAAACCAGGATAGTTATGCTTAAGGCTTATAAAAAAATATTTTTAATCTTGGTATTAATGTTTGTTTTATTATTCTCTTCCAGTAATGCCTACGCCATGCACATTATGGAAGGCTTTCTTCCTCTAAAGTGGTGCCTCCTTTGGACTATTATAACCTTACCCTTTATAATTTTTGGTCTTCTTTCCATAAACAAAACGGTCAAGAATCATCCGGAAACAAAAATACTGCTGGGGTTAGCCGGGGCTTTTGCCTTTGTGCTTTCCGCTTTAAAAATTCCTTCCGTAACCGGCAGTTGTTCTCATCCTACCGGCGTAGGTCTGGGAGCTATACTTTTTGGTCCTATGGCCATGAGTGTGCTGGGTTGTATTGTGCTTATTTTTCAAGCCCTGCTTTTAGCTCACGGGGGAATAACCACCCTGGGGGCAAACACCTTTTCTATGGCGGTAGTAGGTCCTTTTGTTGCCTATGGCGTATATAAGCTAAGTCAAAGGCTAAAGGCCCCTTTATGGCTGAGCGTTTTTTTGGCGGCGGCATTGGCAGATCTTTTAACTTATGTAGTTACCGCTTTACAGTTAGCGTTGGCTTTTCCGGCAGAGATTGGAGGATTTACGGCTTCTTTTGCCAAGTTTACGGGAATTTTTGCGGTTACCCAAATTCCTCTGGCGGTCAGCGAAGGGCTATTAACGGTAATAATCTTTAATTTATTAACCGTATATAATAAGCAAGAGCTGCGGGAACTGGCCGTTATTTCTCCCAAGGATATTTCTTCTAAAGGAGCGAAGATTTAATGAGAACAAAAAATATAATCCTGATTATCATTGTAATTTTGCTGGCGGTAACACCCTTATGGATGAAAGGAGGCGCTGAGTTTGGCGGCGCGGATGGACAGGCCGAGGTGGCTATCACCCAAATGCAACCTGATTATAAACCCTGGTTTAGCTCCATTTGGGAACCGCCCAGCGGGGAAATTGAAAGCCTGCTTTTTGCCCTGCAGGCAGCTATAGGGGCCGGTTTTCTTGGTTATTTCTTGGGTTGCTTGAGGGCAAGAAAAGAAACAACGCCTTAGCCAATATTTTAAAAAAAAGATTAAGGACGTTCTTTTTAATAATGAACAGGATAGCCTTACTTTACGTTGTTAAAGCTTGGCCGGATATTCACCACCGGCATTCGCATTAACCAATTAGGAGATCGCAGAAAGAGGATATATAAAATAGGATTAAGAATAGATCAATACGCTTATATTAACAAACTGCATCACGTTCACCCGGCGGAAAAGTTAGCCTTCGCCCTGATAACAATGATTATCTGTTTAGCCCTTTCAACGCCAATTACTTCACTTTCAGTCATTTTACTTATGGCCGGATTGGTAATTTTCGCGGGCAGAATACCAGCCTTGTTTTACTTAAAACTTATGTTTTTGCCTATGTTTTTTCTGGTGGCGGGTGTTTTAACGGTAGCCTTTTCTTTTAGCCCTAAAGATACTTATCCTTTTTTATGGGGGTTTAAATTGGGTGGTTATACGCTAGGGGTTACGGCAGCAAGTTTGGCGACGGCGCAAGCGTTGTTTTTAAAATCCCTGGGGGCGGTATCGTGTCTTTACTTTCTTTCTTTAACCACTCCCATGGTAGAAATACTGGCGGGACTTAAAAAATTAAAATTACCCTCCTTTTTTTTTGAATTTATGACCCTTGTTTTTCGTTTTTTTTTTTTTTTTCTAGAAACGGCCGAAAAAATTTTTTTTTTTCAATCATTCCGGGGGGGGTAACCGACGGGTAAAAAATAGTTTTTTTTCCCC
>DMDI01000242.1 GCA_003445555.1 Desulfotomaculum sp.
AAGGCTTATCTATTTCCTGAATACGATACCCCAATTAGAATTGGCCGTAAGGTAGCCGTAGTTGGGGGAGGCAATGTAGCGATGGATTCAGCCCGTACCGCTTTGCGCTTGGGAGCGGAAGAGTCTTGGATTGTCTACCGGCGTTCAAAGGAAGAAATGCCGGCCCGGATTGAAGAGGTGGAGCACGCCGAAGAAGAAGGAGTTAAATTTGCTTTTTTAACCAGTCCGACCCAAATTTTTGGCAATGAGCAAGGTTGGGTAGAGCGAATGGAATGTTTGCGCTACGAATTAGGCGAGCCTGACGAATCCGGCCGGCGCAGGCCTATGCCTATTTCAGGCTCGGAATATATCATGGAAGTAGATACAGTGGTAATGGCTATCGGTCAGGGGCCAAACCCTCTTGTCCCCCGTACTACAACGGGCCTGGCCATAACCAAGAAAGGTAATATTGTAGCGGATTTAAAAACCGGAGCTACCTCTAAGTCAGGGGTATACGCGGGTGGCGACATTGTTACCGGGGCGGCTACAGTTATACTGGCCATGGGAGCAGGGCGGGTGGCGGCAAATGCAATTCACCAATACCTTACCGCTAAAAATACTTAAGCATATCTTATAGATTTAGTAAAAAGGTAATATAATTAGGGAAGCAAGGCGAGAATTATGAACTTAAGAGACATCCAAAGAATTCTTAAGGCTGAAGTGCTTTGTGGTGAGCAATGGCTTTCGCGGGAAGTGAAGACCGGATTTGGATGCGACCTGATGAGTGAAATGCTGGCTTTTGCCGGTTCTCATACCCTTTTAATTACTTCCCTGACTAATGAACATGTAATCCATACCGCCGAAATAATGGACGCGGTAGGAGTAGTGTATGTTAGTGGAAAACAACCGGCGAAAGAAATAATAGAAAAAGCTAATCATAATAATATACCCCTTTTATCCACCCCCTTTTTAATGTTTGAATGTTGCGGTTTGCTTTTTACCAGCGGACTTAAGGGGTGTAAAAGGGGTAATCCCTAATGAATCACCTAAATGAAGAGGCTGAAAGTAAGCCCCAGTTAAAACTAGAGTTTGAAATAAAAGAAAGGGATTTTAGCGTAGCCGGAGAAGCAGCCTCAAAGGTTAAAAAAACGTTGCAGCAGTTGGGTTTAATGCCGGAGGCAGTTAGAAATATAGCCATAATCATTTATGAAGCGGTAATGAATGTGGTTATTCACGCTACCCACGGACAGCTTAAAGTAATTATTATACCCGAGCAGGTCACGGTTTTAACCGAAGATGAAGGGATAGGGATTTCTAATGTAGAACTGGCCATGAAGGAAGGATATTCAACTGCTCCCCTTGAAATACGGGAAATGGGCTTTGGAGCCGGAATGGGTTTACCCAATATTAAGCAATGCTCCCATAAATTAAATGTTAAGTCTCAGGTAGGAGTAGGTACGGTTCTAGAAGCAATAGTATATTTGTCTTCTAAAGATAGAAAAAGTTAAGGTAGGAGTAATTTATGTCTTATTACTTTCATTCAATAACCCTTGATTATGAAAAATGTAAGGGATGTACAAATTGTATTAAAAGTTGCCCTACAGAGGCTATCCGCGTTCACGGCGGTAAAGCCAAAATAATAGGAGAACGCTGCATTGATTGCGGTGAATGTATCCGGGTTTGTCCCTATAACGCTAAAATTGTAGTTACCGATAGCCTGGACAAGCTTTCCGAATTTAAGCATAAAATTGCCCTGCCAGGTCCTACTTTTTACGCCCAATTTAAAGAAGAGGGAAACATGGAAAACATTCTTGAGGCTTTTTTAAGCCTAGGTTTTGATGATGTTTTTGAGGTTGCGGTAGCGGAAGAAATAGTATCATTTATGACCCGTCATTACTTAATTACGAATAAACCAAAAAAACCGCTTATTTCTTCGTATTGTCCGGTTATTTTACGCTTAATGCAAATTAAGTTTCCCGGACTTTTAGGCCAGGTTTCACCTTTTATGACTCCCAGGGAAATAGCCGCCAGGTTAGCCAAGGAAGAGGCCGTAAAAAGTGAGGGTATTTCTTATAAAGACATTGGTGTTTTTTCTATTTCCCTTTGTCCGGCCAGAGTGACCGAAATGAGGCTACCAATGGGCCTAAAAAATTCCGCCGTTGACGGGGTTTTTAATATGTCTTTGGTATACAAAGATATACTTAAGCAATTAACTAAAAATCGTAAAAAAGAAAATAATAAGAATTTACAAAAGGCAACTGGTGCAGGAATGTCTTGGGGTTACATTACCGGAGAGGCTAAAGCGTTGAATTATGGTTCAACTTTAGCCGTTTGCGGTATTCATAATGTGGTAAGTTTATTGGAAGAAATAGAAAGGGGTGAATTAAAAGACGTTGATTTTCTCGAACTCCGGGCTTGTACCGGCGGGTGCGTAGGCAGCCCTTTATGTATCCAAAATGTATTTGTAGGCCGGGTAAGGTTAAAATATTTGGTTGATAAGTACCGGACAAAAACACCGTATTACCAGAAAAGTGAGATGTTAAATTTTTACCAACAGGGCAGATTTTTTTCTACTGAACCTATCTACCCTAGGCCAGTAATGAAGCTTGATGAGGACGTATCTAAAGCCCTGGTTAAAATGGAACGTTTAGATAAAATAACTAATGCACTGCCAGGCCTGGACTGTGGTGCCTGTGGCGCCCCAAACTGCCGGGCCTTGGCTGAAGACATTGTCCGGGGTTTGGCCGTTGAAACTGATTGTATTTTTAAGTTAAGGGAAAGGGTACAAATTTTAGCCGAAGAAGTACTCGATTTAGCGCGCAAAATGCCTCCGGCAATGGGTGATGACGCATCAAAAAAAAGAGAGGCAGGAGGAAAGTAATGACGCTTGGTGAGATGGTTATTTTACTTAATTTTGAAACTTTAACGGGCGAAGTTAATTTGGATAAAGAAGTAAAGTCGGGATATGTTTCTGACCTTTTGTCTGATGTTATTGCCAATATTGAAGAAGGTGCCGTTTGGATAACCATTCAAAGACACATAAATATTTTAGGGGTAGCTAAGCTTAAAGATATTGTAGCGATTATTATTCCGCGCAAGCTTGAATTAGAGCAAGAAGTTATTGAAAGAGCTAAAAGTGAAAAGATTGCTATTTTAAGAGATTTTCGTCCGGCTTTTGAAATTAGCGGTCTTATTTATAATGCTTTAAAAAGAGGCTAAAAAGGTGAAAGGCTTTTTTTGTGATTTTCATATTCATTCAACCCTTTCACCATGTGCCAGTCTGGAAATGTCTCCTCAAAATATTATTAAAAAGGCTAAAGAGGCGGGCCTGGATATTATTGCCATCACCGACCATAACATGGTGGAAAATGCTATTTATGTTCACGAGCTAGGGAAGAAGCTTGGTTTAACCGTACTATTTGGTATGGAACTACAGACTTGGGAAGAAATACATCTCTTAGTTTTATTTGATAATTATAAGACTGCTTTAGATTTTCAAAGCGAAATTTATGAATTCCTGCCGGCGGTTAAAAACAACCCGGTATATTTTGGCGACCAGGTGGTAGTGGATGAAAATGACAACATTGTGCGCATAGAAGAAAAGCTGCTTTTAAATTCCGCCCAGATTTCGCTTGATGAAGCTGTTTCCAGGGTTAAGTTAAAAGACGGGTTGGTTATCCCTTCTCATATAGACAGCCAAACCTTTAGTATTATAAGTCAACTGGGTTATGTACCGGAAAATCTTTCCTTTGATGCTTTAGAAATACGTGATAAACAAAAAATAAAGGAGCTTTTACCGCTTGTTAACTTGAAAGGCATTCCCTTTGTTACTTTTTCTGACGCCCATTATCTTATAGATATAGGTAAAAGAAGAACTGTTTTTTATCTTCAAGAACCAAGCTTTAAAGAAATAATTAAGGCCCTAAAATTTAAAGAAGGACGCTATTTAGACTTTAATTAAACTGCCTTAAAGCAGTTGATTAAGTTGGGATTTAAAACTATGATGGCTGAAATATGCGACCACATTATGGATATAGCTATTAATTCTATAACGGCAGTAGCAAAAAAGATAGATATCTTTATTGTGCAAGATAAAAAGCAAGATATACTTACGGTAAGAGTGGTAGACAACGGAAAAGGAATGACCGGGGAGATATCTGAAAAAGTACAAGACCCTTTTTTTTCAACGAAAACTAGTCGCAAAATAGGATTAGGGATTCCGCTTTTTAAGGGGACAGCTGAACATTGCGGAGGTGATTTTTATTTAAAAAGTAAATTAGGAGAAGGTACCGAAATATTTGCTTCCTTTGCCCTGAGTCATCCAGATTTACCACCTTTAGGTAATCTCAAGGACACTATTCTGGTGCTTATTATTAGCAATCCAGAAGTAAATTTTAGTTTTTCTTATATAATTAATGGAAAGAATTTTACGTTAAATACTAAAGAAATAAAGGCTCAGTTGGGAGACGTACCCATAAGCCACCCGGAAGTAATAAAATTTATAGGCCAATATCTTGACGAAAATTTATAATTTAGTTAAATTTATTATTATTGAGAGATCGTAGAAAGTTTTATGTAAATAGTTAAACTAACCATAAAAGGAGATGACCATTTATACAAGACTTAAAAGACAAAATAATTTACACTCTCATTAAGAATGTTAAGAAAGGTGCAGAAGTATGAGTTATATTTTGAATAAAGGAGGAATAAATACTTGGACGCAAAAGATGGCGATCTACTAAAAGAATTTACTTCGGAACAAATTGCAAAAATGGATGAAATTATTAGCAAGTACAAAGGTAAACCAGGAGGATTAATTCCGGTTTTGGAAGAGGTTCAGGTAGCTCTTGAATATTTGCCTATTTCTGTCCAGAAAAGAATCGCTGAAGGATTAGATCTTCCGTTGAGTCGTGTTTATGGGGTAGTGACTTTTTATTCATTTTTCACAATGACTCCCCGGGGCAAACATTTGATACGCGTGTGCTTGGGTACGGCCTGTTATGTTCGAGGGGGTAAAGCTATTGCTGAAAAAATAGAGAAGGAGTATGGTGTGAAAAAAGGTGAAACGACCGCTGATAGAATGTTTACTTATGAAACAGTTAGATGTGTTGGTGCTTGTGGATTAGGACCGATGGTTCTTGTGGATGATAATGTTCACGGAAGAGTAAAACAAACAAAAGTCAAGGAGCTATTAAATCAATATGATTGATAAGCAAAAAGGAGGGAAGTAACTATGGCAAAGCTTACGATAGAAGATTTAAGAAAGATCAAGGAAAAAGTTCACGCCGAAACCTCCTTAAGAGAGGGTGGCTGGAGAGTAAAGGTGACCGTTCATATGGGAACTTGTGGTATTGTCTCCGGGGCAAGGGAAGTTATGAGCGCGTTGATAAAAGAGATTGAAGAGGCAGGCGTAACGGATGTTATGGTGTCAACATCTGGGTGTATGGGGTTGTGCAGCAGGGAGCCTTTGGTTACTGTGGAAGTTATGGAACAAGAGCCAATTAAGTACGAATATATGAATCCAAACAAGATGAGACAGGTTTTCAAAAGACATATTTTACAGGGAGAGGTTCAAACCCCATTTGTTCTGGCCAAAGGTGCAGAAATTATAAAGTAGTAAAAATGTGATGTATTACGGCATTATGCCTTAGTTTTATAATGCTTTTATACGAGAATGACTTCAAAAAATTGAGATAAGGAGGATTATGCACAGTTGAAGGTGTTTCGGGCGCATTTATTACTTTGCGGAGGGACAGGTTGCCATGCTTCTGGAAGTCTTGCTGTAAAGAAGGCTTTGATTGCTGAACTGGATAAACAAAGTCTTTCAGAAGAAATTAAAATTGTTGAAACTGGTTGTAATGGATTTTGTGCCTTGGGTCCTATTATGGTGGTCTATCCGGAAGGCGTCATTTATACGCTGATCAAGCCAGAGGATATTCCGGAATTAGTTGAAGAACATCTCGTTAAAGGAAGGCTTTTACAGAGACTCCTTTATAAAGAACCAATCACAGAAAAAATCATTCCCACCATGCAGGAGGTACCCTTTTTTGCTCTTCAGGAATTAAGAGTATTAAGAAATAGAGGTCTTATCGACCCAGAAAGTATTGATGAGTACATTGCCAGGGATGGTTATGCCGGGATGGCCAAGGCCTTATCTGACATGTCCCCAGAAGCAATTATTAAAGAAGTTTTGGACTCAGGATTGCGAGGAAGAGGCGGAGCAGGTTTTCCTACCGGTCTTAAGTGGAAGTTTGCCGCACAGTCTAAGGGGGATATAAAATATGTCCTTTGTAATGCCGATGAGGGTGACCCTGGTGCCTTCATGGACAGAAGTGTCCTCGAGGCTGATCCCCATGCTGTTATTGAGGGTATGATCATTGCCGCTAAAGCTATTGATTCCCATAAAGGTTACATTTACTGTCGTGCCGAATATCCACTGGCTATTCAACGTTTGAATATTGCCATCGCCCAAGCAAAAGAATATGGACTTTTGGGAGAAGATATTCTAGGAACCGGTTTTGATTTTGATCTTGAAATTTACCAGGGGGCGGGAGCCTTTGTCTGTGGGGAAGAAACGGCTTTAATGACTTCTATTGAGGGAAAAAGAGGAATGCCCAGGCCAAGACCCCCTTTTCCAGCTGTTTCAGGACTGTGGGGGAGACCAAGTATTTTAAACAATGTTGAAACTTTAGCTAATATTGGCCAGATCATATTAAGGGGTAGTGCCTGGTATGCCAGTGTGGGTACAGAAAAAAGCAAAGGGACCAAGGTCTTTGCCCTTACAGGCGATGTAAATAATATTGGTTTAGTAGAAGTTCCCATGGGAACCGCGCTGGGAAGTATCATATATGACATCGGAGGAGGTATCCCTGGTGGAAAGAAGTATAAAGCCGCTCAATTGGGTGGGCCATCAGGTGGTTGTATTCCCGTTCAGCATTTAAATGCACCAGTTGATTATGAAAACATAGTAGAATTAGGGGCCATTATGGGGTCTGGTGGCTTGATTGTCATGAATGAGGACAAATGTGCTGTGGATATGGCCCGTTACTTTATGGAATTTTGTCAGGAGGAATCCTGTGGAAAGTGTACCCCTTGTCGTGAGGGAACAAAAAGAATGCTTGAGATCCTCACCAACATTACTTTAGGGAAGGGTAAAGAAGGGGATATTGAGCTTCTCGAAGAACTGGCCAGAACCATTAAAGATTCCGCTCTTTGCGGACTCGGTCAAACGGCTCCTAATCCTGTTTTGAGTACCATCCGTTATTTCAGGGATGAATATGAGGCCCATATAAGGGATAAGCGTTGCCCCGCGGCAGTTTGTGCTGCTTTATTTAAGTCGCCCTGTCAGCATACCTGCCCGGTTGAAATGGATATCCCGTCTTATGTCGCTCTAGTTCAGGCAGAACGTTTTGAAGATGCTTACAAGGTTCTTCTAAAGACCAATCCCTTTCCTTCTGTTTGCGGAAGGGTTTGTGATCACGAATGCCAGTCAAAGTGTCGAAGGGGACAGGTGGACGAGCCAGTTGCTATAAAGTATCTAAAGCGGTTTATTACCGATAATGCGGTAAGGCCTAAAATAGAACCAGTTCCTAAAACCAGAAAAGAAAAGATTGCCGTGGTTGGCGCGGGCCCTGCCGGTTTGACAGCGTCACGAGATCTGGCGCTGCGGGGCTATAAAGTCGTTGTATTTGAAGAACTTTCAGAACCCGGGGGGATGCTTCGCTGGGCAATCCCTGCTTATAGGCTTCCCCGTAACGTTTTGAAGCAAGAGATTGATAACATTCAGGCGCTAGGCGTGGAGATTATGTGCAACACGCGCGTGGGAAAAAATATTTCTTTTGAAAAAGTTAACGAAGAATTCGATTATATTTACTTAGCTCCTGGCGCGCATAAGAGCCAGAGAATGGGAGTTGAAGGAGAGGACATCAAGGGTGTTTATGGTGGGGTTGAATTTCTAAGGGATTTTAATACCTATGAAGACGCCTGGTTGAAAGGTGAAAAAACACTTGGCGCAAGAGTGGCCGTAATTGGTGGTGGAAATTCAGCTATTGATGCCGCTCGTTGTGCCGCTCGTTTAGGTGTTGAAGTTATTATACTTTACCGTCGTCTAAGACAAGATATGCCTGCGGCAATAGAGGAAATTGAAGCGGCGGAAGAAGAGGGAGTCAAGATTGAGTACTTAGTGGCCCCTATTAAGATTAATGAAAATAATGGAAAGGTAAGTGGGATTACTTGTCAACGGATGAAGCTTGGTGATTTTGACCGAAGCGGAAGAAAAAGACCTGTACCTATTGAAGGTTCCGAATTCACGCTTAGTGTGGATACTGTCATCGCTGCCATCGGTCAGGTATCAGATCTGACTTTTGTTCCTGATAATAGCGGCGTGAAAGTTAATAAATGGGATTGTTTTGAGTTGGCAAGCGGGAGTAAATCCCAAACAACAAATCCTAAATTCTTTGCGGGTGGAGATGCCGTTACAGGGCCGGATACGGTGATTGGGGCAATTGCCGCGGGACATAAGGCGGCAAAAGATATTGATAACACTATCAGGATAAGCAATGGAGAACCGTTATATGAGGCACCTTCGGAAGAGGGGATTGACATCCCGCTTATCATTGATGAAGAGGTAAAGGAATGTCCTCAAACAAAAATGCCGAAAATAAAAGGTGCTGCCAGGCGAAATAGTTTCGATGAAGTAGAACTTGGTTTCATCCGGGAAGAGGCCATCCAGGAAGCGCGTCGCTGCCTGCGATGTGATGCAGAAATTTAATGGAGAGGAGAAAATATTGATGTCATCAGTAACCATAACTATAGATAATATCAAAGTTGAAGCGGAACCGGACAGCACCGTGTTAGAAGCGGCAAAAAAAGTAGGCATTAAAATACCAACCTTGTGTGCCTGGCCTGAGATTAAACACATCCCTGGCGCTTGCCGGGTTTGTGTTGTAGAGGTTGAAAAAATGCCTAACCTAGTTGCGTCTTGTGTATACCCTGTTAATGAGGGTATGGTTGTCAAAACAAACACGGAGCGGGTCCGCAAAGCAAGAAGAATGAATGTGGAACTTCTTTTGGCAAACCATCCACCAGAGTGCAATTTTTGCATCAGAGGAGGCAATTGTGAGCTTCAAAAGGTGGCAGAGCAAGTCGGCGTAAAAACAGTGAGGTTCGAATATCCTGTTTTTAACAAGGAAGAAATGATTGACCAGTCTAGTCCTTCTATTGTTCGGGATAACAGAAAATGTATTAACTGTCATCGTTGTATTACCGTCTGTGAATCTATTCAGACAGCTGAAGTCCTAACCGCTGCCTGGAGAGGAAGTGATGTAAGAGTGGTGCCAGCCTTTGATCTTCCTCTTAACGAGACAAATTGTACTAACTGTGGTCAATGCGTTATGGCTTGCCCCGTTGGTGCCCTTTACGAGAAAGACGATGTAGATGAGGTTTGGAAGGCACTTCAGGATCCTTCAAAGCACGTGGTGGTGCAAGAGGCCCCGGCCATACGCGCTGCCTTGGGAGAGGAATTCGGGATGCCTCCTGGCTCTTTGGTTACAGGGAAGATGATTGCCGCCCTTCGCAGACTCGGATTTGATAAAGTTTTCGATACAAACTTTACTGCCGACCTCACCATTATAGAGGAAGGAAACGAGCTTCTGAAAAGAGTCAAGACAGGGGGAGTACTTCCTTTGATTACTTCCTGTAGTCCTGGATGGATAAAGTTTTGTGAGCACTTTTATCCCGACCTTTTGGAGCACTTATCAACCTGCAAGTCTCCGCAGCAAATGTTTGGAGCTATGGCAAAAACTTATTACGCCGAATATGCTGGCATTGATCCAAAAGACATTACGGTGGTTTCCATTATGCCCTGTACCGCAAAAAAATTTGAGGCTCAAAGGCCCGAGATGTGCGATAGCGGGTACCGTGATGTAGATTACGTGTTAACCACCAGAGAACTGGCCCGGATGATTAAAGAAGCGGGGATTGATTTTATCAATCTTCCTAATGAAGCTTACGATGCTCCTATGGGTCAATATACGGGTGCGGCCACAATCTTCGGTGTCACAGGTGGTGTTATGGAAGCAGCTCTGCGCACCGTTTATGCCGTAGTCACAGGGGAAAACCTGAAAGATCTTAACATAAGGCCTGTACGCGGGCTGGAGGGATTGAAAGAAGCTACTATCCCCGTGGGAGAACTAGGGAATGTTAAGGTGGCTGTAGCCCACGGTTTGGGGAACGCCCGCAAGATCATGGACCAAATTCGGGAAGGAAAGAGCGATTATCATTTTATTGAGATTATGGCTTGCCCAGGAGGATGTATAGCCGGCGGTGGAGAGCCCATCCCTACAAATAATGAAATCCGGACACTTCGTACGGAGGCTCTTTATTTAGATGACGTTGAAGTACAGGATTTCCGTCAGTCTCATGAAAATCCCGCTATTAAAGAAGCCTATGATAAATTTCTGAAGGAACCACTAGGTCACAAATCTCATAGGCTTCTCCATACCCATTATACCAAAAGAGGTTTGGAGTTGCCGCATAAGGAATAGATCTTATGTACTTGAAAAAGTAAAAGATTTGTTTTATAATTAATTTAAATCAAAGTAAGCCCTGCGAGAAGGGATGGCCTGATTCCAAGGGGTGTTTAAAAAAGTTGTTTTATTTACTTTAAAACCCACTTTTCGCGTGGCGAGAAGTGGGTTTTTTGTTAAACAAAAAGGACCGGAAAAAAGGGGATTTGAATAAATTGACCCAAACACGGATTGGGGTAGTAGGAGTAGTGATAACTGACCGTAAAAACCAGTCGGCTAACGTTAATAATATTTTAAGCGAATATGCTCAAATTATTATTGGCCGAATGGGTATTCCTTACCGGGAAAAAAATCTGGGAGTAATAGCTTTAATCATTGAAGGAAACACAGACGAAATTGGGGCCATGACCGGTAAGTTAGGTAGTTTAAAAGGCGTACAAGTAAAAACAGCCCTTGTTTCTAAATAAAAACATATTTTAATGGTATCTCATGGCGGCAACTTTTTTCTATCATAAGATGAAAACTTATTTTTTTAAAGGAGGATAAAAATGTCCAACCGGTGGGAAGAAGATTTTTTAGGAACGCTGCCTATCCCTATTGAAGCCTATTATG
>DMDI01000308.1 GCA_003445555.1 Desulfotomaculum sp.
ATTTAACCACCGGTTACCCGGACTTGAACACTACGATTAAACTGGTAGAAGTAATGGCCGGGCAAGGCGCGGACTTCATTGAACTGGGAATTCCTTTTTCTGACCCCATCGCCGATGGTCCGATCATTCAGCAGGCGGCAAATTTTGCTTTGCAAAAGGGAATAAAAATTGCGGAAATTATAGCGGCAGTGCGTAAAGTGCGCCAATGCCTTTCAACATCGGTACCCCTTATTTTTATGACTTACTACAACCCTATATTGCAGTATGGTTTAAAACGATTTGTGGTTAACAGCAGTGAGGCCGGAATAGACGGGCTGATTGTACCTGATCTTCCTTTTGAAGAGACAAAGGAGCTGCGTACGGTCGCCGATATGAATAACCTGGCTTTAATTCCCCTGGTGGCCCCGACTACCCCCCGGCAAAGGTTAACCGCCTTTAGGGCAAACGCCCGGGGTTTTGTCTATTGTGTTTCGGTTACCGGAGTAACCGGTATAAGGAATGAGATTACTACTGACCTGGCTTCTTTCACGGATCGGGTGCGTCAATGCATTAACCTGCCTGTAGCCATCGGGTTTGGAATTGCGGGACCGCATCAAGCGGTTCGGGTAGCTCCTTTCTGCGATGCAGTGATAGTAGGCAGTGCAATAGTAAATCTTATTGCCAAAAACAACGATTTTAAAGGGATGTCTTTGGCCATTGGTTCATTGACGCAAGATATTAAATCCGCTCTTTTAAATTATAAAAAACAAGTTGCCGAACATAAAAAACTATGTTAACATAAAATAAATTTAAATGGAGGTACAGAGAAGCGACACTCAAAGAATCTTGAGTGCTCCTAAGTAAAATAATGATTATTGTAATGAAACATAACGTTCAAGAAGAACAAATAACGGCTGTCATAACCAAACTACAGGAAGCCGGTTTTCAAACCCACCTGTCACGGGGTACAGAACGTACAATTATTGGCGTTATTGGTGACGAAAGAATCTTAGCGGATAAAATAAGTTTAGAGGTAATTCCAGGCGTGGAAAGAGTATTACCTATCTTAGAACCTTATAAATTAACTAGCCGCACTTTTAAACCTGAAGATACGGTAGTTCGAGTTGACAATTTGGCCATTGGGGATAAAAAAATTCACGTTATGGCCGGTCCCTGTGCCGTAGAAAGTAGGGAGCAGTTGCTAGAAGCAGCTTTTGCGGTAAAAGAGGCAGGAGCAACTGTCTTACGGGGAGGAGCTTTTAAACCCCGGACTTCACCGTATGTTTTTCAAGGCCTGGAAGAAGAAGGTTTAAAATTTCTGGCCGAGGCACGCGAACTCACGGGCCTGCGTATTATTACTGAAGTAATGGATATTCGCTCATTGCCTTTAGTGGCTGAATACGCCGATATTTTACAAATTGGAGCCCGTAATATGCAAAACTTTATCCTCTTAAAGGAAGTGGCCCAGACAAATAAACCGGTTCTTTTAAAACGAGGGTTTTCAGCAACAATTGAGGAGTGGTTGTTGGCCGCTGAATACATTGTGGCTGGCGGTAATCCGCGCGTAATCTTATGTGAACGCGGCATCCGCAGTTTTGAAACTTATACCCGTAACACTTTAGACCTTACAGCCGTACCGGTGGTAAAATATTTAAGCCACCTGCCGGTAGTGGTTGACCCCAGTCACGGAATTGGTAAGTGGCGTTTTGTCGCGGCCATGTCACGTGCCGCGCTGGCAGCCGGAGCCGACGGCCTGTTAGTCGAGGTTCATCCTAAGCCAGAAGAAGCGTTGTGCGACGGCCCTCAATCTCTTAAGCCTAAAACTTTTGCTATCATGATGGAAGAATTGCGTCAGATAGCCAGGGCAATACAGCGTGAATTATAAAATAGTAGGGCAGGCATCTTACAGAGCTTAAAAGGCGTTAAATTTAACGCCCTACAGGAGTAGTGGGTAAATGTTCCGACGGGTAGCAATTATTGGCGTTGGTCTTATTGGTGGTTCTTTTGGTTTAACCTTACGAAAGTTTTCTTTAGCCGAGGTAGTAGTTGGAGCAGGGCGAAATCCGGAAAACACACACCTGGCGGTAAAACGCGGCGCATTGCACCATGGGTACAAAACTGCGGCTGAGGCGGTAGCAAACGCCGAGCTAGTATATTTATCTACTCCGGTAAAGGCTATTATTCCTACCTTAAAAGAAATTTTACCTTATTTATCCCCGGATACAATAATTACCGATGCAGGCAGCACCAAAGCCGAGGTGGTCCGGCAGGCAGAAAGTATCTTACCGCCGGACATTTTTTTTATTGGGGGCCACCCTATGGCCGGTTCGGAGCAAAGTGGAATTAAAGCCGCTAGTGACCGTCTTTTTAATAATGCCTTCTATATCTTTACCCCCACCGAAAAATCTTCCCCTACCGCCTTGGCCAGACTAAAAACCTTAGCCAAAGGCTTAGGGGCCCGGGTTGTTGAAATGTCCCCGGAGAAACATGATTGTGTAGTGACCGCCATCAGTCATCTGCCCCATTTAATAGCGGCCTGTCTGGTAAACACCCTGCTCGCTTTTCCGGATAAAGAAAACTTTCTACCATTAGCCGCCGGAGGCTTTAAAGATACTACTCGCATTGCTGCCGGCAGCCCGGAAATGTGGCGCGACATTTTTCTTTCTAATCAGGAAATGGTTTTAACCGCGGCAAATTTTTTTCGTCATCAATTGAGCCTTTTTGAAGAAGCGATAGCCCGCGGAAATGGACAGGCTATATTTGATTTTTTAGAACAAGCTAGAAAAATACGGGCCGGCCTTTAAATTAAAATTCGGCAGGCCAAACAGTAACCCGGGTTTCCCGCCTGTGGTTAATAAAAGCAAAAATAAGGGAGACATCAGTATCGTGGACTTAAAAATAACTCCCGCTAAAAATTTATCCGGCACAATTAGTATGCCCGGGGATAAGTCCATCTCCCACCGGGCGGTTATGTTAGGCGCTTTAGCCCATGGAGTCACCTGCCTGGAAAATTTCCTGCCCGGGGAAGATTGCCTATCTACCGTTAAGTGCCTTAGTGCTTTAGGAGCTAAATTTATCACCGCGGCTAAAGATAAAATATATATTCATGGACAAGGACTTACCGGCCTTACGGAACCTTTCGAAGTATTAGACGCAGGCAATTCGGGAACAACGCTCCGCCTTTTATCGGGTATTTTGGCCGGACAACCTTTTTTTAGTACTCTTACCGGGGACGCTTCTCTTTGCCGGCGCCCAATGGGACGGGTGGTTAAACCTTTAACCCAAATGGGAGCAAAAATTTGGGGCCGTCAGGATGGTAATTATCCTCCTTTGGCCATAAGGGGGGAAAAACTCAAAGGTATTCATTATGACTTGCCTGTGGCCAGCGCGCAAGTTAAGTCAGCCATTTTATTAGCCGGGCTATTCGCAGCCGGAAAAACCTCGGTTACCGAACCAGCCCCCACCCGTGACCATACCGAAAGAATGTTAAAATTTTTTGAGGCTAAAATTTATTTAACCAATAATACAATCCAGATTGAGGGTGGACGACTTCTTGGGCCTAAAAATATATATATACCAGGCGATATTTCAGCGGCTGCTTTTTTCTTAGTCGCCGGCACTATTGTCCCCGGAGCAGATATAACCCTGACTAAGGTAGGAATAAACCCAACGCGGACGGGAATTATAGAAGTACTTAAGAAAATGGGGGCAGACATTACTATTTTTAACCAGCAGGAATTAAATAACGAACCGTTTGCCGATTTACGGGTTAAAGCAGCTCCCTTAAAAGGGGTATCCATAGGAGGAAAACTAATTCCCCGTTTGATTGACGAAATCCCAATTTTAGCCGTAGCCGCGGCCTACGCCCAGGGAGATACGGTAATCCGGGACGCTGCGGAATTAAAGGTAAAAGAAAGCAATCGTTTGGCTACCGTGGCTGAAGAACTAAGAAAGTTTGGGACAAAGATGACTGAACTGGCAGACGGTTTAATTATCCGGGGAGGCGAAAGAGATGCCCTGCAAGGAGCAGAATGCTTTAGCCATAAGGACCATCGCATTGCTATGGCTATGGCAGTGGCCGGCCTTGCGGCCCAAGGCCAAACTTTAATTAAGGATACAGAGTGCATAGCCACTTCTTTTCCTGATTTTGAGCAGGCATTAAACACGTTAAGAGTAGGGGCGTATTGCCATACGCCCTTATAAGCGTATTGCCATACGCCCCTATAAAGGAAATTCTATAATGATGTCGAATTGTAATAATTGTAATACCCTAAAGACGAAAATTTCCGTAGCTATTGACGGACCCTCAGGGGCAGGTAAAAGCACCGTAGCTAGACTGGTAGCCAAAAAGCTGGGTTTTTTATACGTAGATACCGGAGCAATGTACCGGGCTTTGACCCTGGAAGCTTTAAAAAGCGGGGTTGATTTATACGACGAACAAAGGGTTCTTGAGCTGGCCCAGAAAAGTAAAATTACCTTAGACCCTGATGAAAATAATTTTTTGCGTGTTTTCGTAAACGGGGAAGACGTTACAGAAAAAATTCGTCAACTAGAAATATCCCGGAGTGTTTCGTACACGGCGCGCCTGCCTAAGGTAAGGGAATATATGGTATCCCAGCAGCGCCGAATGGCAAAACATGGACGAATAGTTATGGAGGGTCGCGATATAGGCACAGTCGTGCTTCCAAATGCTGAAGTAAAGGTTTTTCTTACCGCCAGCCAGCCCACACGAGCCAGGCGCCGGCAAAGGCAGTTAACTAATGAAAATGTTTACGTAAATTTAGAGCAGTTAAATCAGGAAATAGCAACCAGGGATTATCTGGACAGTTCACGCACTACGGCCCCATTGGTCCCGGCCCAAGACGCAAAAGTTATCGACAGTTCCTCTTTAAGCATTGAACAGGTGGTAGAGTTAATTGTCAAGAAGGTTAAATTGTACGGTAAGCAAAGTTTCAGGTAATTTATGGCCTATTCATCAGCCAAGCCTGGCGGCAAAAGAACTGCCGCCCAAAGATCAACTATTATACCGGTTTGCCCGGGTGGTGTGCCGCCTGATCCTTTTATTTTTCCGCCGGTGGAACGTTTCAGGAAAGGAAAATTTTCCTTCAACCGGAGGACTGGTAGTAGTAAGTAATCACGTTAGTTACTGGGACCCGGTAGTAATTGGGAGCGCTTTAGACCGGCAGGTTTATTTCATGGCTAAAGAGGAATTATTTAAAATTCCGCTTTTAGGCCCGTTGATTACCCGGTTAGGAGCTTTTCCGGTTCAGCGGAGAGGATTTAACCGGCAATCTATCCGGCAGGCGTTAAATCTGCTTCGCAGCCAGCGAATAGTTGGTATTTTCCCGGAAGGAACTCGACGCCATACAAATAATCCGCTTCCACCTCACGAAGGGGCCGTTGCCTTAGCTTTAAAAGCAAAAGTGCCTATATTACCTATTGCTTTAACCGGCACTCGCGGCATAAAAAGCAGGGTATGCGTTAAAATCGGCCAGCCCTTAAACGTTTCCGGTTTAGCGGAAAATAAAGTTAAGGAAGGGGAATATCAAAAGCTTAGCAAAAAAATAATGGGGGAGATTGAAAAACTGATCAATGAGTAACGGTACTTAACCGTATTAATTGTAGTTAAAGGTGATAAAGGGTGGAAATTCGTGTAGCTAAATGGGCCGGTTTTTGTTTCGGCGTTAAAAGGGCAATTGAAATAGTCCAAGAAACGATTAAAAAACGGGCAGGACCCGTTTATAGCCTGGGTCCCTTAATTCACAATGATCAAGTAGTTGAGAAGCTAACCCAACTGGGAATTAAAAAAATTGATTTTTTGGAACAGGTAGAAGATAACGGGACCCTAATTATCCGATCGCACGGGGTAGGACCGGAAATTTTAAAAAAAGCGGAAAAATATAGACTAAAGGTAGTGGACGCCACTTGCCCATACGTGCGTAAAACCCAGCAACTTGCAAGCGATTATGCTCTTAAAGGAGTGCAGGTGTTAATTGTAGGCAGTAGAGAGCACCCGGAAGTAAAGGGGCTGATGGGTTGGACAAATGGGCAGGCTTTAGTGGTGGAAAGGCCAGAAGAAGTTGAAAATCTACCTGAATTAACCAAAATAGCTGTATTGGCTCAAACTACCCAATCCCTGGCCAATTTTCGGGCGGTGGTAAATCTCTTAAAACAAAAGGCGGGTACCCAACCGGAAATTAATAATACCATTTGTAACGCTACCCGCTTAAGACAACAGGCAGCTTCTGAGTTAGCCCGGGAAGTTGGGATTATGATTGTGGTGGGGGGAAAAAATAGCGCTAATACTAAAGAGTTGTTTTATTTAGGCCAAAGCACAGGAACGCCAACCTATCAGGTAGAAACGGCCCAGGAATTAAAAAAGTTATGGTTTAAAAATATAAATACAGCCGGTTTAACGGCGGGTGCATCTACACCGCACTGGATTTTAGAGGAGGTAAAAAATAAGATGAAAGAATTAGCGGAAATAAACGAAGGAAATTTAAACGAAAACTTAGGGGAAAACGAAGTCTTAGGGGAAAACGAAAACTTAGTTGAAAACCAAACCATTTTTGAAACGGCAGATAAAGACGGAGAACTGGCGGAGAAAGAATCTGGCTTCAAGATGAGTTTGGATGAAAACGCAGCCGTAAAGCCACTGATTCAGGGAGAAATTGTTTCCGGTACCGTAGTTCAGGTAGGAACTAATGAAGTAATGGTGGATATTGGAGCTAAATCAGAAGGGATTATTCCCCTACGGGAACTTTCTTCCTTTCCTAACGTAGTATCTCCCTACGAAGTGGTCCAGGCAGGAGATAAAATAGACGTAATGATTATTAAAGCCGAAGACAGCGAAGGTAAGTTAATTTTATCCAAAGAAAAGGCAGATACCGAAAAAGCTTGGGCAGCTTTGGAGGAACTATATCATAATGGCGAATACGTAGAGGGGGTTGTGCGTGAGGTAGTTAAAGGCGGTCTATTGGTTGACGTAGGAATAAGAGGCTTTTTACCGGCCTCATTAGTAGAACAAGGTTACGCGGAAGATTTAAATAAATACTTGGAAACCACCATTAAAGCTAAAATTGTTGAATTGAACCGGAACCATCGAAAAGTAATTCTCTCCCGCAAGAGTTTCTTAGAAGAAGAAACGGCCGCCAAACGTCAGGAATTATTCGCTAATTTAGAGGAAGGACAAAGAGTTAA
>DMDI01000007.1 GCA_003445555.1 Desulfotomaculum sp.
TACCTTTTGGTTTATTTTAGCGGCAAGCAAGGAGCGTTTTTTCTGGACGGCTTCGGCGGAAAGAGAAGCTCCTAATAAACCTAAGAATCCAATGGCTACGTATGGCTCTAAAACCACCGCCACTTTTCGGGTAGAAATAGGCTTAGCGCCTAATAGTCTCAAAGCGCGTTGACTGGCCTCTTCTCCCACTTTTTGAGTGTTTAAGTCTTTATAGCGCAAACGGTAATCAAGGGCAAAACCGGTTTGATTGTCCTCCGCATCTTGCGCTACTACGGCTAATGAAAGACCGCAATAAGCGCTTCTATATGCTGCCGCCACCCCTGAACTGTTTACTATAAGCGTTTCTGATTCTTCATCCTGATAGGCAGAACTTTCTATAATTTTAATGCGCGCGTCATAAGCCAGGGCTATTTTTTCCATGCGCCGGGCAAGCTCAACCTTTTCTTCTACCGGAGCCTTACGAATCTCCGGGTCATATAAATCTAAAGAAGGATAAACCGGCGCTTTTTGAGGAAGAAGGTTATTTAAATCAGCATTGGCCTGGCCGGCGTTAGCGACAGCTTCACGCGTCAGTTCACGCAGCACCCCCGGGGTAAGCTCAGTGCAAAAAGCAAATCCGGTGCGCCCGGCTATAAAAACCCTTAACCCTAAACCTTTATCCCGGGCCAGCTTCATAGTTTCAATTTTATCATTTCTAACTTCAATGGTAAGTTCAGAAGCCTCATTGAGGTAAGCTTCCGCTTCTTTTGCCCCGGCTTTTTTTGCTTCTTCCAGGGTAAATTCAGCCGCTTTTAACAAGGAAGCGTTCATTATGGATTGCTCCTTCCTAATAAACGTTAGTTAATTTGTTTAATTTTTTCTTTTTGCTCTTTTAAATGGTTTTCATATTGGGCGTTAATATTATTTAGTATTTTGCGCCATTCCTGCAAAAATTCGGGCTGTTTTTCCAGGTCAAGATTAACTTTTGTGCCCAACTGCCTTTCCAAAGCTTGCTGGGTAGCGGCAAAGCGTTTATTCATATTTGCTTTCAAGTTTTGATAATTTTGATTTTTGGCTTTAGCATAATAATTAAATAGATACTCCATTTCCCCAAATAATTGGCTTATGGACTTTTTATCTTTTTTAAGCGCCAGGATACCTTCAAAGGCCCGCTGGTTATTTTCTTTGGCGGCCTCGTTTTCCGGCAGACGGATATTGCTTAGAAAAGTCTCTTCGGCTCCTGCTCTCAAGTGTTTTTGGAGCTTCTCCCCGTATTTTTTAAACTCTTCCTCTAAAATAAAGTTTTTATCCCGCATATATTGACTTGCGGCCTGGCTTCCTTTAGGGGCATATTCCATTGCCTCCAGTTGTTCCGGTGATACCGTAATTTTTTCCGCCCGTTCCAGGGCCTTTTCGTAAGCACTTTTTATTCGCTCCAACTTAAATTAAACCTCCTTTCGCGGTGATAATTATAAAACATTATCCTGGGGCAGGCGAGTGCTTACCCTGCCTCTTTTTTAGCTAAAAAAGTGGTTAAGTCACGATAGCTAAGGGTATTGAGCACATCTTTTGCCTCCAGCCAGCCTCTTCTGGCCGTACGTAAGCCCAATTGAAGAAATTCCATTTGCTCCACTGCGTGGGCGTCAGTGCCAATACCTAGTTTAACCCCGTAGCCGGCCGCGTCCCGTGCGGCAAGGTCATTAAGGTCAAGCCTTTTATAATAAGCGTTAATTTCCAGAGCCTTTTTGGCGCGGGCGGCGGCCCGGTATAAGAGTTCTAAATTTATAGGGTAAGGTTCCCGTTCCCCTAAAAGCCTTCCCGTAGGATGGGCAATAATATGCACGTAGGGATGATTGATTGCGGAAAGGAGCCGTTTGGTTTGGACAGCTTCATCTTGTTTAAACCCGGTATGGATAGCGGCAATTACCAGGTCAAGTTCCTTTAATACTTCATCCGGGTAATCAAGGTTTCCGTCAAGGTTAATATCCACTTCGGCCCCGCATAAAAGTTTTACGTCCGGGTTTTTTTGATTAAATGCCTTGATTTGGGCTATTTTTTCCTTCAGGGCCGTTATTTCTACCCCCCTGGCTATCCTTAGCGAGGGAGAATGATCGCAAATAGCCACCCATTCCAGCCCCATTTGCCGTGCCTTGGCGGCAATTTCCGCCATAGTATTGGCTCCGTCACTATATCTTGAGTGGACGTGTAAATCTCCTTTAATATCCTCCGGATTGATTAGCCGGGGTAGTCTTCCTGAGGCGGCGGCTTCAATTTCCCCCCGGTCCTCACGTAACTCAGGCGGAATAAAAGGCAGACCGACGGCAGCAAAAACCTCTTCCTCCGTTGCTCCCCCAAGTAGCTTTTCTCCCTTAAAGATACCGTATTCATTAATTTTTAAACCCCGCCCGTTCGCCAGTTCCCGGATCCGGATATTGTGGGCCTTAGAACCCGTAAAATAACAAAGGGCTGCTCCATAGCTTTCTTTCTCTACCACCCTCAAATCGCATTGGAGACCTTCAATGGTACGTATCGTTGTTTTTGTTGGCCCGCTTACCAGCACTTCGGCCACGATGGGTAGACTGGTATAAAGTGACATTACTTCTTTGGGCTTAGGCGAAGAAACTAGAAGGTCAATATCCTTAACCGTTTCCTTCCACCTTCTGGCGCTGCCCGCCAGGCTAATTCTTTCTACCGGGGCTTCCCGGCTTAATATTTTAACCATATTTAAAGCCTGAGGTAAAACGCTGCCTAAGGGGAAGCGCGCCCTTCCCTTCCTTAACAAGGCAATTCCTTTTAAAATGTTTTCTTCTGTTTTGGCTTTAATCCCCGGCAAGTTTCGTAACTTTTGCTCCCGGGCCAGCCGTTCCAGTTCCTCTATGCTTGTTACCCCAAGTCTTTCGTATAACCCTTTAGCGGTGCGCGGCCCAACCCCTGGAATGTTTAAAAATTCAACCAAACCGGAAGGTATTTCTTTTTTTAATTCTTCGTACTTTTTTAAAGTGCCGGTGGTTAAAACCTCATTAATTTTTTGGGCCAGGTCTTTGCCAATTCCCGGTATAGCGGTTAAATCGCCGCGTTGGGCAATTAAGGCAATATCCTCCGTTAAATTTTCCACACTCCGGACTGCTTTTTGGTAAGCCCGGACCCGAAAAGGGCTTTCGTTTTTTATTTCCAGGATATTGGCAATACCTTTAAAAATGGCGGCTATTTCATAATTTTTCATTTGGCATTTTTTATCAGCCTAACGGCGCGTTTTTGGGTTTCAAAAAGTATTTCTTCTTCGTCAACAGTTAAAACCTGCTTGTTTTCCATTATAAGCTGACCGTCTATAATTACTGTTTCTACATCTGACCCTTGGGCCGCGTAAACCAGGTGGGCAAACAGGTCGTGATGAGGATAAAGGTGAGGTTTTTGCAGGTTGACTAAAATTATATCCGCTTTATAACCCTTCTTCAAAAGACCAATTTCCTTGCTCAACCCTAAAACTTTTGCTCCGTTAACTGTGGCCAGGGTTAGCGTCTGGTAAGCCGGCAGGGCCGTAGGGTCATTACTGGCAACTTTTTGCAGGAGAGCCGCGCTGTGCATTTCTTCCCACATGTTCTGGTTGTTATTGCTGGCCGCCCCGTCAGTTCCCAGGCCAACCAGGCAGCCGGCGGTTAACATTTTTTTAACCGGGGCTATCCCGCTGGCCAGCTTCATATTACTTTCCGGATTATGAACTACCCCCACTTTTTTAGCGGCTAAGACGGCAATATCTTCTTCGTTCAGGTGAACGCAATGGGCGGCTATAACCGGAACCTCAAACATTTCAATTTCATCCATAAGCTGAACCGGCGTCGTACCGTAATCCCGCTTAATATCCTCTATCTCCTGGCCGGTTTCCGCCAAATGAATATGTATTCCCACGTTTAATTTTTGGGCCAGTTTGATTACTTTTTTTAAAAAGTCGGGCGTACAGGTATAAGGAGCATGGGGGCCCAGCATCACCGTAATCCGGTTATCGGCTGCGCCGTGCCATCTGTCGGCAAAGCGTTGGCTTAAAGTTAAACCTACGGTGGAACTGGGGGGTGACTCAATTAATCCCCAAGATAAGCTGGCGCGCATCCCTATTTTTTCCACGGCTTGAGCCACCTGGTTCATGTGAAAATACATATCGGCGAAAGTAGTGGTGCCGGATTTTATCATCTCCAAGCCGCATAATAATGTTCCCCAGTATATATCGTCCTTAGTCAGCTTAGCTTCCAAGGGCCAAATTTTTTCTTTCAGCCACTCCATTAAAGGCAGGTCGTCCGCGTAACCCCGAAAAAGGGTCATGGCGGCGTGCGTATGAGCGTTTACCAGTCCGGGAAGAACCGCCATTCCGGCCGCATTAATTTCTTTGTCCGGCTTAAAGCCGGCGGGGGCAGTACCGGCAGGGCCTACATGGGTAATCCGGGGTCCGGTAACCGCAACTTCCCCGTTTTCAATTACCGCCGAACGATCTTCCTCTTCCATCGTAACTACTGTGCCGCCGCGTATTAATATTTTGGCCATTAATTTTCCCCCGTGGTATCATATTTATTTTGGTTTTATTTTGGTCAAAATTATTTTTGGCCTTCAATAATAACTTTCATGGAATGTTTGGCTTCGGCAACCAGCTTAAAACCAAGCTCTGTTTCGGCTAAACCCAAACGGTGGGTAATGAGGTCCTTAACCGGAACATTACCGGCCCTGATTAACTCTAAGGCCGTCGCGTAATCAGCCGGACTGCCCGCGTAAGAGGTAGTTATAGTTACTCCCTTCCAGAAGAAGTCATTTACCGGCAGTGGTATGGTTGTACCCGGGTTGGCCGGGGCAAAAAGAAGAATTGTACCTCCCTGCTCCACCGATGACAGAGCCTGGTTTATAGCGCCTTCCGCCCCGGTACAAATAACGACTAAATCGGCCAGGCGGCCTTGGTTAACCTGGCGTATATATGGCGGTAAATCCTGGGTGGCTTGAATGGTAAAATCAGCTCCTGAGGAATGCGCCATATTTAACCGGTAATCGATTATATCAGTAGCTATAATACTTCCTGCCCCTAAGGCCCGGGCCAGCTTAATATGAATTTGTCCGGCCATGCCACTGCCCATAACCAGAACACTGTTTCCCGGCTGCAAGCGGGCCAGTCTTTGACCGCGTAAGACACAGGCAAGAGGTTCAACAAAAGTTGCCTCCTCAAAGGAGATTGAATCGGGCAGCATAAATACCCCCCGGTCTACGTTAATAGCCGGCACCCGGACAAATTCAGCAAAGCCGCCCGGGTCAAGTTTTGTTTGGCGTAAGGTATGGCAAGCGGTATGCCGGCCGTTTAAACAGTAATAACAAGTATTGCAAGGAACATGGTGGGCTATTGCAACCCGGTCTCCTTCTTTAAAACGGCGTTCTTGAGGTTCGAGGGGAGAGGTTCGAGGTTCGAATCTCGAATTTCCAACTTCGAACTTCGAGTATACTCCTTCTCCCACCGCCACAATTTCTCCGGCAATTTCGTGGCCCAATACCAGGGGTGCTTTGGGGCGGCGGTACCATTCCATTACGTCGCTGCCGCAAATGCCGCTGGCTTCCAGGCGCACCAGCAGTTCCCCCGCGCTAATTTCTGGTACGGGCCTTTCCTCTATCCGCACATCCTGGTTATGATAATACATGGCTACCCGCATCATTTATCACTGCTCCTTTTGGAAGTTTACATAATGTTTTTCTCCTGCTCATGGTAGGTAAACCGTCTCGCTCATGGTAGGTCAACCGTCCCGGTTGACGAAAATAAAGAGACAAGCGAGGACGCTTGCCCTACTTATTGCTTTCGTATATTTCTTGCGCTTCTTCAGGCGAAGTATTTTCGTGCACAATAGCCCGGATAGCTTTAATCATGGCTACCGGAAAATCATTTTGCCAGATGTCCCGGCCCAGGTTTACTCCTATAGCTCCTTTTTGCATTCCATCATATACAAACTGAAATACCTCAAGTTCGGTATCTACTTGAGGACCGCCGGCCATAACTACCGGGACGGGACAGCCTTGTACAACTTTTTCGAATTCCTCACAGTAATAAGTTTTAACCAGCCGGGCCCCTAGTTCAGCCGCAATCCGGCAGCATAAAGCCAGGTAACGGGCATCACGTTTTTCCAGTTCTTTACCTACGGCGGGAACAGCCCTTACCGGGGGGCCGGGCTTTTTGCCTTCCTCCACCAGTTTGGCCCGATTTTATAAGGATTCATGCCCGTGAACTGTTTCCTTAAAAAAAGAAAAACCCCCCCCCCCCNNACCGGGAGGCCGTACTTTTCGCCTTCGTCAACCAGTTTGGCCAGATTTAATAAGGATTCATGCTCGTAATCTGTTCCCACAAAAATAGAAATACCCACTGCCGCCGCGTTGAGGCGAATGGCCTCTTCCATGGAAGTGGTAATTCCTTCGTGGGCCAGGTCTTTTCCTACTACGCTGGTTCCGCCGGATACCCTGAGAATAATAGGTTTTGTTTTTTCAGGAGCGACCGTGGAACGCAGCACTCCCCTGGTAATAAAGAGGGCGTCGGCATAAGGAAGAAGAGGTTCGATAGTTTTCCAGGGTTCTTCTAACTTATGCGTGGGCCCCTGAAAATAACCGTGGTCAACCGGCAAGAAACAACAATGACCATCGGCTTGAATAAGTTGCGCCATCCGGTTTTTCATACCCCAATCCATAAAATATCCCTCCTAAAGATTTTTCTTTAATATGGCTATTTCTTTAAACTCAGCAAAATCCAGAGTAAAGGATATAGCCATAATTATTTATGGCGCAGGACTCCCCCCAAGCACTCCCTTAAATCCTCAATACCATACCTGGAAAGGTAGTCCTGACGCAGGAAATCAACATCTTCACCGGCTAATACCGCCGGCCGGGCAATAAGGTCGGCCAGCAAATAAATTTTAGCCGCCTTTTCTACTATCCGGCAAACAATTAATGCCTCAAGTGCCGTTCGTCCTACCCCTACTACTCCGTGGTTGGCCAGTATGACGGCGTTTAATTGGGCTAAAGTTTCAATGGTGGCTCTGGCTAATTCAGGTGTTCCTGCCCGGGCATAAGGAGCTACCGGTACTTCACCCCCTACATACCGGGCCAAATCTTCTAAAATAGGAGGGATGGGCTTGCGCGCCACGGCAAAGGCACTGGCAAAAATGCTGTGGGTATGCATCACGGCGTTTACGTCATCTCTGGCCTTATAAATAGACTGATGTAAACAAAACTCGTTAGAAGGGGGACCCGCTCCTTCTATTATTTGCCCTTCCAGGTCTAAAACAATAATATCTTTGATTCGTAGGGTTCCATATGGCAAAAGGGCAGGGGTAATTATAATTAACTTTTCTTGAGGTATTCTGACGGAAAAATTTCCCCAATTACCCGAAACTAACGCGTTTTCAACCATGCGTAGGCTTACTTTTAAAACCTGTTCTTTTGCTTTTTCAGCGGTGACGGTCATCCTTTATCCCTTTTTCCTTACTTTACATTATTTAACCGTACAAATTATACAACTTTATAAGAAAAAAGCAAGCTAAAACAAGATAAAAACTATTCATAACGGCAAAACGAATAACTCTTCTAACCAATATTACCATATTTTAAGTCTTGTCTTAAAAAATAGTAATGAGTATAATCAACAAAAAATATTTAACCATTTTATATTTTAGGAGGTAAATAATGGTTTTATCCTTTTCCTCTCGCCGTTTAATAACGACCGTATTACTATCCTTAATTTTTGCCTTTCCTTTACGCCTTGCCGCCGATACCCACACGGTAAGTAAGGGGGAGTCTCTTTATTTAATTGCCCGGTGGTACCAATGTCCTCTTGAAACACTAAAAAGCACTAATGGCTTAAGTTATGACCTTATTTACCCTGGTCAAAAACTCCTTATTCCCGAAAAAGATAAAATTACTAAAAATAAAATTACTTACTATGTCCGGCCAAATGACACATTATATGCCATCGGCTTGCTTTACGGTGTCAGTTATCAGTCCATCCTGAAAGCTAATGGTCTTTCTTCTGCCTCTATCTACCCGGGGCAACTCTTGAATATCCTGATTGAGGAAAATACATATTCGACTCTGGCCAGCCGCAGTTCACTAAGGACCAATAGCGTTCCTGTTTCCCGGTCGGATTTTGATTTAATGGCCCGTCTGGTAACGGCGGAAGCTGATTCAGAAACGTATGAAACTAAAGGGGCCGTTGCGGCCGTGGGGCTTAACAGGTTGGGCAGTCCCTTATTTCCTAAAAGTATACCGGCGGTTAATCTTTTTTTTGACGAAATAAGGGCCTTCCCCTTTTTCCCCGGTTTTAAAGGCTTGTGTTAACGCCCGGCCAATAACTGAGCAAAGAGAAGCCCCCCTAGTCCCCTAACTTGTTATGGCCCCACCAAAAGGGCCCTTTTCCTTTTTGAATCAGGGGTTCA
>DMDI01000130.1 GCA_003445555.1 Desulfotomaculum sp.
TCTGGCAAAAAAACTTTGTGCCTTTGAACCTGAGTAGTTACACAATAACGGAAAAATGAAAAAACGAATTTTATATTTATTGAAAAATGATTATCCGCAGGCTGTTTCAGGAGAAAGTATATGTAAAGCTCTGGGTGTTTCCCGGACCTCCGTATGGAAACATATCCAGGCGCTGCGTAGGGATGGTTATGAAATAGCGGCCCAGCCCAACGTTGGTTACCGCCTGGTGAGTGTTCCTGATTTTTTATACCCGGAAGAAGTTACCTATAACTTGAATACTGATTTTTTAGGTCGCACGGTTTATTATTATAAGGAGGCAGATTCAACAAATCAAATAGCTAAAGATTTAGCCAGGCAAGGGGCGGCCAATGGCAGCCTGGTGGTTGCCGAGGCGCAAAGAGCGGGTCACGGTCGCCTGTCACGAGGATGGTTTTCCCCTTACGGCAAAGGAATATGGTGTTCGGTTATCCTTTACCCAAAAATTAATCCAATTGAGGTACCGCCAATAACCATGTTAGCTTCAGTGGCTATAGCCCGGGCAATAAAGGAGGTAGTTGGGGTCAGAGCCGGCATTAAGTGGCCTAATGATATATACCTTAAGGGGAAAAAGGTATGTGGCATTCTCACGGAAATGGGGGCCGAAATGGAGCAGGTAAAGTATCTGGTTTTAGGAATAGGCCTTAATGTAAATATTGAGGCGGAAGATTTTCCCTCCCCTATAAAAGAAGTAGCCACTTCTTTAAAAATTGAAAGCGCTCGGCCTGTAAGCCGGTTGCGTCTTTTGCAGGTGATTTTAAAGGAACTGGAAAAGTTATATTTTGTTTGGCTAAAAGAAGGATTTGCTCCGATTCTAATCCAATGGAAAAAGTTATGTGTGCACCTGCCTGGTTTAGTACGCCTGGACAGCTTAAAAGAAAGCTGGGAAGGGTGGACGGAAGATGTTGATTTAAGTGGGGCCTTATTATTGCGCTTATCCACCGGGGAGATACGTCGTTTTATCACGGGGGAAATTTCTTTAACCACAGGCTGGAAGCCTGTGCCACGGGAGGTGACTTAAAATATATGCTTTTAGGGTTTGATGTGGGCAACACTAATATTGTCTTAGGGGTATATCAGCATAAAGAATTGCTGAAACACTGGCGTCTGTCTACTTTCCCTTACCGTACGGCTGATGAGTACGGGATGTTGTTAATGGATCTTTTTGGTCACGCCGGTATCGCTTTTCAAGATATTAAAGCCTTAATTATTTCCTCGGTTGTTCCTCCTCTTATGCTGGCTTTAGAACAAATGGCGAAGAATTACTTTAATCTGAGTCCTTTGATTGTTGGGCCGGGCATAAAAACGGGCATGCCTATAAAATATGAAAATCCGCGTGAAATTGGGGCTGACCGTATTGTCAATGCCATTGCCGGACACGCTTTATACGGTAGCCCGCTTATCATCGTAGATTTTGGCACCGCCACAACCTTTTGCATTATTTCCGCACACGGGGAATATTTGGGAGGGGCTATAGCTCCAGGGATTAATATTTCGACCGAAGCCTTGTTTACCCGCGCGGCCAAACTCCCCCGCGTTGAACTGGTAAAACCCCCCACCGTTATCGGCAAAAATACGGTTAACAGCATGCAGTCAGGTATTCTTTACGGTTTTGTGGGTCAGGTTGATGAAATTGTTCGCCGAATCAGAAAAGAACTAGGGGAAAATCCCTTTGTCCTGGCTACGGGAGGGCTGGCTGAGCTAATTGCCAAAGAATCAAGCACGATTAACGAGGTTGATCCCCTGCTTACCTTAAAAGGATTACAAATTATTTACGAGCGTAACAGTAGCGACAAATGAGAGGTGAGAGGTGAGAGATGAGAATAAGAAGAGATTCGGCGAAGCTGAATCTCCACTTTAAAGTCCCACCTCCCACCTCCCACCTCCCACTTCTCACAGGTGAGGTTAAGATGAGAATTGCCCTGGTACAATTCAACCCTATAATTGCCAACATTAAGCATAATACGGCTAAGATTTTACGGGCTATAGATTTTGCCGGCCGGTTAAAGGCCGATTTGGTTATCTTTCCTGAATTGGCGATAATGGGTTACCCGCCGCGCGATCTTTTGTGGCGCCAGGATATTTTAGAGCAGGTGGAAACAGCTTTAAAGAAAGATATTGCGCCTAAAAGCCAAAAATTGGGAGTATTAATTGGTGCTCCGGTAGTTGATACCGGAAATCTTTACAATGCGGCCTTGCTTTTTTACGAAGGCAGGCTATTGGGCCGCCAGGATAAAACGTTGCTGCCGGATTATGACGTCTTTGAGGAAAACCGGTATTTTAAGCCGGCCCAAAAACGGGAACCGCTTCTATTTAAAGGAGTAAAGTTCGGCTTGACCGTTTGCGAAGATATTTGGAACGATAAGGATTATTGGAACAGGCGCCATTACCCGCTTGATCCCGTGGAAGAATTAATTGCCCAAGGGGCAGATTTAATCGTTAATATTTCCGCCTCCCCTTATCATTACGGTAAGATTGACCTGCGCTCTGACATGCTGCAAAAAATGGCCGCTAAGTATCAAAAAATTTTTATCTACGCTAACCAGGTGGGTGGTAATGATGAACTTATTTTTGACGGATCCAGTTTGGCCGTTAATTCTAAAGGGGAAATAATAGGCCGGGCCGGAAGCTTTGGTGAAGATATGCTTTTCTTCAGCCTTAGTAGGGGCGTTAAATTTAACGCCCCTACTAAGTATCTGGAAAATTGGGTACCTGCCCGTCAGGCTAGCAGGCAGATAATCTATCAGAGGAAGAAAAACCTAATAACTTGCCAGACAGTCGGGAAGGAAAAAGAGGAATTTTTTCCCGGAAAAATTTACTACGCGTCCTCGCCGGAGGATATAGGTTGTCTTTATCATGCTCTGGTGCTGGGAATCAAAGATTACTTGCGTAAAACCGGCTTTAAACGGGTCCTGGTGGGATTAAGTGGGGGCATTGATTCTTCTGTTGTTGCCGCACTGTCCGCGGCTGCCTGCGGCAAGGAAAACTTTTTAGGGGTGGCTATGCCCTCAAAATACTCTTCTCCAGGCAGCCTGGCTGATGCACGTCAGTTGGCTTTAAACCTGGGCATAGCGTACCGGGAAATACCTATCCAAGGTATCTTTGATGAATGTTTAACCACTTTAAACAAAGAAGGCTCTCCTCTGGTTGATTTGGCCGAAGAAAACATTCAGGCCCGCATTCGCGGTAATATTTTAATGTTCATTTCTAACCGGGAGGGTTACCTTACCTTAAGCACGGGAAATAAATCGGAGCTGGCGGTGGGGTACTGTACCCTTTACGGAGATATGTGCGGCGGGCTGGCCGTTATTTCTGACGTCCCTAAAACAATGGTTTACGTTTTGGCCAGGTATATTAACCGGAAACGGGAAATCATCCCCGCGTCAGTACTGGTTAAGCCTCCCTCTGCCGAACTAAGGCCGGACCAAACCGATCAAGATTCCTTACCCCCTTATGAAATCCTGGATGCTATCTTGCACCTGTATATTGAAGAAAATAAACCGGCGGCCGAAATCATCGCGGCCGGCTATAACGCCGCGCTGGTACGGGAAATTATCCAAAAAATTGACCGGGCAGAATATAAACGGCGTCAGGCGGCCCTCGGCCTTAAAGTAACCACCAAGGCCTTTGGTATGGGGCGACGGATACCAATTGCGTGGCAGCAGCAGTAGGCCTGCCCGTCAGACTGTTAGGAAGACAACCTGTCTTATGTAACAAAACCTGACAGCCTGACAGACGGGTAGGGGCGTTAAATTTAACGCCCCTACCCGGAAGAAAGGAGGAAACAAGATGCCTGACATTATTGTCTTAGGGCTTTTATTTTTGTTGATTTTAGGGGTAATTGTGCTTCAAATTATTCTCCGGTCAAAATTACAGGAATTAAACCCCTTAATACGTTATGTTAACGACAATTTTGTTAACTTAAATAGCTCCTTTCAACAGTTAAATTTTGGTTTGAACGTCTTAGGCAAAACTCAGGAAAAAATCGAACATTCTCTGCGCGAAGAGATAGGGAAAAACAGGGAAGAAATTACGGGTTCTTTAAATCTTTTTGGCGGGTCTATATCAGCCCGGATAGCCGAAATGGCAAACCTTCAACAAAACCAATTGGATGGAGTGCTAAAACAGATCAATGCCCTGACCCAATCAAACGAACAAAAATTAGAAGCAGTGAGATCTACCGTTGAGGGAAATCTTCGCTACCTTCAGGAAAACAACACTAAGAAACTGGAAGAAATGCGGGCTACGGTGGACGAAAAATTGCACCATACGCTGGAGCAAAGATTGGGTGAATCGTTTAAGCTGGTCAGTGAACGTTTAGAACAAGTATATAAGGGCCTGGGTGAAATGCAGACGTTGGCCGTCGGCGTGGGTGACCTCAAAAAAGTACTCACTAACGTTAAGGCCCGGGGTATCTTTGGCGAAATTCAGTTGGGAAACATTCTGGAAGAAATACTTACGCCTGAACAGTATCTTAAAAACGTACCTACTAAAAAGAACAGCAGTGAAATAGTGGAGTATGCCGTAAAGCTGCCGGGTCCGGATGATGCTGGGCCGGTGCTTTTGCCTATTGACGCTAAATTTTCCCAGGAAGACTATTTGCGTTTGTTGGACGCTTATGAGACAGGTAAGGTAGAATTAATTGAGCAGGCAGGTAAAGGTTTGGAAAGCAGGATTAAGTCCCAGGCTAAAGACATTTGCGCTAAGTATATTTCAGTTCCCGAGACTACCGATTTTGGCATCATGTTTCTTCCTACCGAAAGCCTCTATGCGGAAGTTTTACGCCGGACAGGTTTAGTGGAGCATCTGCAGAGAGAATACAAGGTCAATGTAACTGGTCCCTCCACTCTGGCCGCATTTCTCAACAGTTTGGCCGTAGGTTTTAAAACCCTGGCGATTCAAAAGCATTCAAGCGAAGTATGGACCCTTCTAGGCAGCGTTAAAACTGAATTTAATAAATACAGCAGTGTCCTGGACAAAATAGATAAACAGCTTAAGACCGTTACCAATACGGTAACGGAGGCTCAGAGAAGAACCCGCGTTATTCAAAAAAGCCTGAAAAACGTGGAAGAAACACCCGGAGAAAAGCTTCTTATGTCTGCCGATTTGATAGAAATAGAAAATGGAGAAGATGAGGTCAATCATCTTGCCTAATCCGCCAATAAACCAGCTTCCGCAGGGATTATTGGGATAAGAAAGGAAAAAGACGTGGACGGGTTTTTTGATTTTGATTATGTAAAAGAACAACCATTGGAAATGGCCCCTTTAGCTTACCGTATGCGCCCGGCAAGTTTAGCTGAATTTGAAGAGCAGACGGCAATAATTGGTCAGGGCACCTTACTAAGGCGGGCAATTGAAGCGGACTTGCTTAAGTCAATGCTTTTTTTTGGACCGCCTGGCTCGGGAAAAACCGCGCTGGCTAACATCATTGCTAAGATGACCGGGGCTCACTTTGAGGTAATTAACGCCGTTACGGCTGGCCTGGCGGAAATTAGACGAATAATTGAAAAGGCAAAGGAAAGACAAACCTTGGCGGGTACAAGGACAGTTCTTTTTATTGATGAAATTCACCGCTTTAATAAAGTCCAGCAAGAAGCTTTATTGCCGTTTGTGGAAAAGGGGTTAGTTATTTTAATTGGCTCCACTACGGAAAACCCTATGTTTTACGTTAGCCGGCCCCTGCTTTCCAGGCTGCGGGTTTATCGTTTAGAACCTTTATCCAAAGAAGCTATAAAACGTATTTTAGAAAGGGCCCTTAAAGATTCAGCGCGTGGTTTGGCTAAGTACCGGCCGGAAGTAGAGGACCAGGCCCTTAACCACCTGGCCGCAGTAGCCAACGGGGATGCCCGGATGGCCCTGAATGCTTTGGAGTTAGCGGTGCTGCTGATAAAACCGGACCAGGACGGCAGGCGCGGGATAAACTTGTCAACGGCCGAGCAGGCAATCCAGCAGCGGGTTTTGCAGTACAGCAAGGAAGAGGAGCACTATGATGTAGTATCTGCCTGGATAAAGAGTATGCGCGGCTCCGATCCCCAGGCCGCCCTATACTGGTTAGCCCGCTTGATTTACGCCGGTGAAACACCGGAATTTATTTGCCGCCGGCTGATGATTCACGCGGCCGAGGATGTGGGCCTGGCTGACCCACAGGCGCTTATTTTAACCACAGCCGCCGCCCAGGCGGTGGAACGGGTGGGTTATCCTGAGGCCAGGCTTATTTTGGCTGAAGCGGTTTTATATATTGCCCTGGCTCCCAAAAGCAACTCGGTCTACCGGGGGATAGATGCGGCTTATGAGGCGGTTAAAAAGAAAAGGGCCGGGGAAGTCCCCCCGCCCCTACGTGATGCCAGTTATAAAGGAGCAGCCATGCTTGGTCACGGGAAGGGATATAAGTATCCCCATGATTATCCCGGACACTGGGTCGCCCAAGAATATTTACCCCCGTCTTTAAAGGGACAGTTGTTTTACCGGCCTTCCCAGCAGGGAAAAGAAAAATTAATTTACGAACAGTGGTTGAAGAGAATATCGGATAAGCAAACTACCTAGTTCTATATTCTATTTAATAGATGTCAACTTGACGCAGGAAATAAATCATGTTAAGATATTTTTGCTTGGGTGGTTTGGTTTAGAAGGAGCAGGTTTGTGGATCACTGCTTTTATATGCGGGAGGCTCTGGTCGAGGCAAGGAAAGCTTACGCACTTAATGAAGTGCCGGTAGGGTCAGTAGTAGTATTAAATAACCTGATTATTGGCCGGGGCCACAATTTGCGTGAAGTTTTAAGCGACGCCAGCGCGCACGCTGAAATCCTGGCCCTGAGGGAAGCCGCCCGCCACAAAGGGGACTGGCGTTTAAACGAAGCCGCTATATACGTAACCATTGAGCCTTGTGCCATGTGTGCGGGGGCGTTGGTGCAGTTCCGGGTCCAAACCTTGGTTTACGGGGCCCGCGACTTAAAGGCAGGAGCGGTGGATTCGGGATTAAATATTGTCAGGGAGCCCCGGTTTAATCACCAGGTGGAAGTTGTTAGCGGTGTTTTGGAAGTAGAATGCCGGGAAATAATCCAGGATTTTTTTAGAAACTTAAGAGAAAAATAAAAATATAACCAAGCGGAGAGATGGCCGAGTCCGGTTGAAGGCCCTCGACTCGAAAACGAATAGACGGCTAAAAGCTGTCGCGTGGGTTCGAATCCCACTCTCTCCGCCAAAGAAAATTTTACGGGGAGGGATGGCCGAGTCCGGTCGAAGGCGCTCGCCTGGAGAGCGAGTAGACGGCTAAAAGCTGTCTCGTGGGTTCGAATCCCACTCTCTCCGCCAGCCAGTTTGGGCTTGATTTACCGCTGATTTTGGCCGTGCTAGACGGGGAG
>DMDI01000156.1:0-433 GCA_003445555.1 Desulfotomaculum sp.
AGCAGTTTCAGGTTTTGTTTAGGGTTATTTTCCCTGCTCAGCGGCCACAGACGGGTACCGCTTCCCCCTGCAAGAATTACCGCGTACATGGTACTCACTCCCGAAAAATTAACAGGATTAACCCGTTCAACTTAACAAATAATGACCAATCCCAAAAAAGTTTAAGATCGATTTTTAACACAAATACTATACCGATAAAAAATGGTAAAGTCAATGAACGGCAACCTTTTAGGATCTATTAATGCAAGCTAGCCGTATTTGCCAAATTTATTTCATAGCAAGAGCAGGAAGAAACGATTTTTTGTTGAAAAATCTATACTGTAACCAGGTAAGTTTTTCCCCTGCTTTAAACTGTTATCAAAACAGATCTCGGAAAGGAGGAAAACATAATGAGGGTTGTCTTCGCTATTACAATGGAAAACCTGCCCTGTCA
>DMDI01000156.1:624-2523 GCA_003445555.1 Desulfotomaculum sp.
CCCTGTCAGGACGAAAAGGAAACCCAGGCGCTTATCCGCGATAGGCTTGCTGAAGGATTATCCGTGTATCCTGATCAGGTAATGATCCTTTCAGTTGAAATGGAACCGGGTGACGATGAAGAGTTGGATAAGCAGGGATACAAATAGTTCTTCATTGCTCCTCTCCTATATAACTTTCTTCGAAAGGCAAAAACGACGGAAAATAGCCGCCATTGGAGAACAATAAATATAAAGCAACAGGCGGGTTAATCTTATACCCGCCCGTTTTATTCTAAACATTCTTATGCGCTTCTCTCAGCGACGATGTTTTACAGGCAAAGGTGAGCGCCCCCAAAATACAGGTAATGCCGCCAATAAGCAAGGTTTTTGGCGCCCCTATGGTACTGCTCTTTTTAATCCTCACTTTCTTCCTGCAGAAGATTATTTATTTCTTCCAGGGCTTCAAATACATATTTTGGGACCGGAATCTCGTCTTCGTCTATTTGATCAGCTTCTTCGAGGAACCTGGTCAGGTAGTGCATGTAGAGTTCCAAAAGCAAAACTTCTTCCTTTCTTAAAAACATCTGGGTACCCCCTTGATAAAATTTACTATTTTATATTTCAACAAAAGTCGGGTTTTCCCTTTATCGTTTAACTTATACCCGACCATCCTCATCTTAAAACAAGCCCGGGAGCCTGGATTTTTTTCTTAATCTTTCGTTGGATAACTGGATAATACTTTTAACCGGGTCCAGGATTAGTTTTCGGATTTTCTTTATTTTTTTTGGGGGTAATTACAATATGGTATCTGAAGGTTTAACATCCGGATCCTGCTTGAAACTGAAAATATCCATACAGGTCTCGCATAAATAAGCATACAGAGGACTGTCTCCGCCCATGTAGCAATAGGCTGTTTTCCCGCTTGGTATTGACAAGCCACAGCTGAAGCAGAGAAGAAAAGGCGACGTCGGTTCGGTTGTAACCTTCCCCAAAAATTCAAATGTTACATCTTCCTGCGGTTTGGTATTATCGTGAAACATCCTTAAATCCCTCTTCCCTCAAAGACAATAAGTTCATGCGTATAAAAAGAAACGTTTAACCATAATATGCTAAACGTGGTTATGATGTACCATTTTAATATATTTTGCCCAATATGCCGGCCTAAATACCCCAACCACTGCCCCAGCCAAAAAGGCAGTCAAAGATTAAAACTCCGTGCTCTAATCTATCAACACACAACTCTAACTTTCTTTGGAAGCATCATAAAAAAGTTGTCCTTCTGATCTTTTGCGGTTTAAAGTTCGATCACCCGGCAATTATTTCGTCCAAACTCATAAAGTATTACTTCGTTTCATCGGTCAGACCTGCGGCTGTTTCAAGTTCCGCGGCCGGCTTTTTATTGTCCCCCTGATTAAATTTAACTGCTAACTTATCGTCAGGCCGTTCACCCGGGAGCGGTATATATCTGACCGGCAGTGCTTTTAGGACACATAATTCCATGGCGCTTGAACCCTGTTTATTCGAGTTTTTCTTCGATGGAAATAAAAAGTTCCTCTGATGGCGCCTTGCGCAGATAAGCTTTTTCAAAAAAAAATCTCCTTCAAGATAATTAATTCAACATTAAAGCTTTGTTTGTATAATTATTAATCCTGCCAACAGTATATTCCCGTTTAGCCGTAACTGTCCCGCCCGGTTCCCCAAGGTCAACGACTCCCCTCCATAAAAAAAGCCATCCCCCTTATGGTTAAAGAGATAACCATTATTTCTATACACTGGTAACATATGTCATGTAATAACATACTATGGTAACAAATACTCGAAAGGGGGATTTAAATAATGGGTTTCGGATGTGATCCGGATTGCGGTATTGGTTGCGGTAGCGGTTCCTTCCTAATCTTCCTAACCCGGAACAAGCCGGAA
>DMDI01000148.1 GCA_003445555.1 Desulfotomaculum sp.
GGCAATGTTTGCGGAAACTATCAAAGGCATTCAGGTTCCTAATAACTTACAAAATAGCGTTAAGGACAAAATAGCTATTCAGCAGGTTAACCCAGGTCTTCTAAAGAGAAAACTCCGGTTCTTTTCGCCCAGGGTAGCGGCGGGTATCCTGGTTTTTTTCCTGGTCCTGGGAGCAGGATGGTATGGATTAGGTAAATACGACGGCTTCTGGCCCAAACAGCATTATGGTAAAAATCAACAATTAGCGGGTAATCACGGACAAGAAAAAACCCCAAGCCCGCTTGAGACAGACAACAACGGGAAACAAAAATATTCTCAACCCAAGGCCACCGGCGATAAAGCAGACCGCGCGCAGTTAAAACTTCAATCAAATACCCAGGATACGGTAAAGGCCCCGGCATTAAAAGAAACCGGGGAGGAAAAAGCCATACAGCAAAAAAAAGATGTTTTATCAGGGCAAAAGTCTATGGTAACGCCACTGTTAAAAGAAAGCAAATACGATAATATGGCGGCCAGTACAGGAGATAAGCAGGGAACCCTTGCCGGGGCAGAAAAGGCAGTGGGCTTTCGCGCCTGGCAGCCGGCTTACCTGCCTGCCGGAACTGTGACCGAAGACAAGGTTTACTGGAATAAGGAAACAGCTCTTCTTACCCGCAACTATCGAGTTAAAGCTTCCCGTCCAGAGGAATATCTTTCCTTTCAAATCGGACAAAGCCGTGACAACCCGGCTAATTTCCAGGAAGAACTGCGGCTTAATCAAGGGCAAAGCGGGTTTAAGGTTGTAGAGATTAACGGTCACCGCGGCTGGTTGCGCGAGGTTCACCCGGCGCAATCTGATAAAACTAGCCGGGGCCAGGTTCAGTATTGGTGGCACCAGGATAACTATACCTTTACGGTAAGCGGGGATTTCCCGCTTAAAGAGGAGCTTTTTAAAACAGCAGCGTCTCTTTTGCCGCCAAAAGAGAAATAGCTTGAAAGAATTTTTACTTTGTCCTTAAAATATTGTTGCTATTGACAAGAAAAAAAGTTATTCATATAATATTCACTATAATTACAAAAACTAAATAGATAAACGTATACCTTCAGGGATGGGTGAAATTCCATACCGGCGGTAAGAAATAAATAATTTCAAGCCCGCGAGCCCGGCCCTCACCAGCGTCAATAAGCGACAATAAATGAACCGGTCATTTTTTAAGAGCGGTATTTTTTAGCCACTAAGGCATTGTGAGAGCCAGGCTGATCTGGTGCAAAACCAGGGCCGACAGTTAAAGTCTGGAAGGGAGAAGGTTGTAAAAGTGGTCCGGCAAGCGTCCCGCTTGTCGTAGGCTAGCTTTTAAATTATTTGACCCTGAAGTTTATCACTCAGGGTTTTAATTTTAAGGTGAAGTTGATAAACTTGGAATCAGCCGCGGACAGGGGCTACATGCAAATGGCCTTAAATTTGGCGCAACGGGCGCGGGGGTTTACCAGTCCTAACCCCATGGTGGGAGCCCTAGTCGTGAAAAATAATAAAATAATCGGCCAGGGCTACCACGTAAAAGCAGGCACACCGCACGCCGAGATTCACGCTTTAAATGAAGCAGGGGAAAATGCGCCCGGGGCAACTTTATATGTAACCCTGGAACCTTGCTGCCACCGGGGAAGAACAGAGCCCTGCACTAAAGCTATATTAAATTCAGGCGTGGAAAGGGTTGTGGTGGCCATGGTTGACCCTAACCCTTTAGTAAAAGGCAAAGGCATAAGGTGTTTAAAAGAAGGAGGTTTAAGGGTTACCGTAGGGGTTCTGGAAAAAGAGGCCCGTTGTTTAAATGAGGCTTTTATTAAATACATCGTCACCAGAATGCCTTTTGTGTTCCTTAAGGCGGCCATGAGCCTGGATGGTAAAATTGCCACCCGGACGGGGGAATCGAAATGGATTACCGGGCCTGAAGCCAGAAAATACAGCCATCAGTTAAGAAACTGGTATGACGCTATTTTAGTAGGGGTAAATACTATTCTGAGGGATGACCCGGCTTTAACCGCCCGCTTACCGGAGGAAGAAACTAAAAATCCTGTCCGGATAGTGGTGGACAGTCAAGCCCGAACCCCGTTAGATGCCCGGGTGGTAACCAGCGCCAAAGAAACTCCCACCTTCATTGCCGTTACAAAGGCGGCCCCGGCAGATAAAATCAGCGGGTTGGAAAAAATGGGGGTAGAGGTTTTGCCGGTGAAGGCCAACCATAACGGAAGGGTAGATTTAAAAGATTTAATGCTTGAGCTGGGACAGCGGGAAATTACCAGCGTGCTTATCGAAGGAGGGGGGGAAGTCCATAGTTCAGCTCTAAAAGCAGGAATTGCCGATAAAATCGGATGGTTCATCGCCCCCCTAATTATTGGCGGTCAGGGGGCTCCGGGTCCGGGTGGCGGGGAAGGGGTTGCCGCCATAAAGGAAGCTATTTCTTTAAAACAAATTGCCGTGAAAAAATGCGGCCGGGATATTTTTGTGGAAGGTTATTTAACTGCTCATTAGACGGTAGATGTTAGTTATTAACAAAGCGTCGCCGAACATCTGCCTAATGAAGTTTTTCTGTAGGGGCGTTAAATTTAACGCCCCTACTAGAGGTCTCAAATTTTCGATTCTAAAATCTCGAATCTCGAATCTCGAACCTCGAGAAGGGGGAAGTGACTTAAATTGTTTACGGGCTTAATTGAGGAATTGGGCGTTATTCAACAGGTTAACCGGGGAGAAAACTATGCCCGTCTGCTTATAAAAGCAATTAGAGTTATAGAGGATCTTCAAATAGGGGATAGTATCGCCGTCAACGGCGTATGCTTAACCGTGGTTAATATAAAACCGTTTTTATTAACCGCCGAGGTTATGGCCGAGACGTTAACCAAATCAAATTTAGGCAATTTAAAACCGGGGGACCAGGTCAACCTGGAGCGTCCCTTGCGCTTAACCGACCGTTTAGGAGGGCACCTAGTTAGCGGCCACGTTGATGACGTGGGCATAATTACCGGTAAGAAAAAAAACGGTATTGCCGTACTAATTACCATCCTGACCTCCCCACCGGTAATGCGCTCTATTGTACCAAAAGGTTCTATTGCTGTCGACGGGACAAGCTTAACTATTGTAGCTGCCCAAAAAAATAGTTTTCAGGTTTCCTTAATTCCCCATACCAGGCAGGCCACCAACCTGGGAAATAAAAAACCGGGCGAAACGGTAAATTTGGAAGTGGATATTATCGGTAAATATATTGAAAATTTCTTAACGGGAGCTAAAAAAAGGGAAGGTATTTCCTTAGATTTTTTAACCGCTCACGGTTACACTTAATAGTGTCATCGCTAGAGGCTAAACGTTCTACCAAATCCCTGAATTTAGCCAGATTACCCAGTTACACTTAATAGTATCATCGCTAGAAGCTAAACGCCGGCAGACATCTTCAAAAAACGGGTTTTTTACCTTTTATTAAGGAGGCATTATATAGTGGAGTTTACTTTTAGTACCATTGAAGAAGCCCTTAAGGATATCTACCAGGGTAAGATGGTGGTGGTGGTAGATGATGAGAATCGTGAAAATGAAGGAGATTTAATTGCAGCAGGCGAGTTTTGCACCGCAGAAACTATCAATTTTATGGCATCCAAAGCGCGTGGGTTAATTTGTGTCCCCCTTACCAAACCTGATCTTGAGGAGATGAACTTACCCCTTATGGTTCCTTATAATAATACCGACCCCCACGCTACTGCCTTTAGTATTTCTATTGACCACAAAAATACTACCACGGGTATCTCGGCTTATGACCGGGCCTTAACCATAAAATATCTTCTTGACTCGCAAACAAAACCGGAAGATTTACGCCGGCCAGGGCATATTTTCCCTTTACAGGCTAAAGAGGGCGGGGTTTTGCGGCGGGCAGGCCATACCGAAGCAACCGTGGATATAACCCGACTGGCCGGGTTATATCCCGCGGGGGTAATTTGTGAAATTATGAAAGCAGACGGTACCATGGCCCGCGCCCCGGAATTAAAAGAGTTTTGTCGCCGGCATGGTTTAAAAATGATTACCATTGC
>DMDI01000079.1 GCA_003445555.1 Desulfotomaculum sp.
CGAATTATAATGTCGGCTACTTTAAACTGGTTGGTAGGTAAATCAAAAGTGGGTTGTCCAAACTGAATACGCCGCTGCAAATGAAAATTGGCGTACCTTAAAGATTCCCCCATGGGACCAAGGGCGCTTGCGGAAGCGAGAAGCCGTTCGTAATTAACCATGCTCATTAATATTTCCCAGCCATCGCCAATATCACCAATCACTTTAGATGGGTCTACTTTTACTTCTCGGAGATCCAAATACGCGTTGTACATATTATCAAAACCGGTTAGTTCATTAATCCGTTCAACGGTAAATCCAGGTGCTTTTTTTTCTACTATAAACATGGTTAGATGTTTGTGCTTTTTAATTGCTTCCGGATCTTCACTGGTTCTGGCTAGAATTACGTAAATATCTGAAGCACCGGCCGCCGTAATAAACCTTTTCTTTCCGTTAAGAATGTAAGACCCGTTTTCCCGGCGCGCCGTTGTTTCCACGCCGGCGGAGTCATTTCCGGCATAAGGTTCAGTTACGGTTAAAGCCGCCAGTATCTCCCCCCGGGCCATTTTAGGTAAAAATTCTTTTTTTAAGGTTTCACGGCCAAATTTTAAGATCATATAAGCATTGCACATGGTAACAATATACTGCATATTAACCAGGCTAATTCGCGAAATCTGCTCCATGACCATACACGAACCGGTATACCCCATTTTGCTTAGACTGCCCCCGTATTCTTCGGGAATAATAGCTCCTAACCAGCCCCTCCGTCCCATTTCCTCGATTATTGAATAAGGATATTTTCGCCGCCAGACTAATTCTTGGGCTTCCGGTGTTTTTTCGTCGGCAAACTTTTCTAATTCACCGGCTAAATCCTTTTGCGCCTCAGTCCACCAAGGGAATATTACCATATCCACAAACTCCTCCTTTTTTAGTTTTGCAAGGGCCTAAAATATTTAAATAAAGGCAGGTTTAACCGCCGCCAGCAATGCTTCAACCTTTTGCTGGGCGTCAGGCGCTCTGGTACTTATAGCCATATTTGCTTCCTTTACCATAAGATTCAAGTTTTCATTCAAATGACCCGTAATAGCTAAATATGAGTAAAGCCGGCGCTCCAACTGCATTCTTAACCGTTCCCATAACGGCTTTTGTAAATAATTATTTATTATTTTAATTATAGCCGGTTTATCAATAGGAAGTTGGCCTTCAACTTCCCAAAGCAGGTTGCACATTTGATCGCTGGCCAAGTAAGATGAACACTTAAGGTTTTCAACAAACAAGCCTATTTCTGATATTACCTCATCTTCGGAGAGCACTTCAAATTCGCCGGTTTGCACCCGCTCGTGAAGCGGTGAGCCCTGACGGGGGACCAGGCTTCTTATTCTAATAAAATCAGGATTAATTTCATTAAGTACATAAGCTGACTCTAAGGCATGTTTTTCAGAATACTTCTTGCCTCCCAAGCCAGGCATATAATATTCACTGAGAGATATGCCGGCTGCCTTTACTTTTTTACCGGCCGTAATATGTTCTTCGCCGCTGACTCCTTTTTTCATCTCTTTTAAAACTTCGTCGCTGCCCGATTCTAAGCCAATATGCAGCCTGGTAAGACCTGCTTGCCGCAGTTGCTGTATTTCCTCCGCTGTTTTTCCAGCGATAGTTTTAGAGCGGGCGTAGGAAGTTATGCGTTCGACCTCAGGAAAACTACTTTTAAGGTAATTTAGAACTTCTAAAAGCCCTGGGGTACGCATTTGCGGAGCATCTGCGTCTTGAAGAAAAATAGTCCGGCCGCCTGAAGAAAGCCAGTTAGCCACGCTAATCAAACTGTTTAATTTTTGCTGCCGTATTTCTAAGTTATCACTATAATTATGGTAAATTTCAGGATTACTATTGATTAAAACAGTTATTACATTTTCGTCTATCTTTCCACCAAAGCCGATAGCCCAAGACGCCTTTTTGATTTCTTCAGCAATTGTTTTTACTACATTTATGTCGCCTATTATTTCTTCAGCGTTACGGTAGGAAAAACGTTCACTTTTATAGGTACGGCAAAATTCGCAGCGATTCCAGGGGCAGTTTCTAATTACCCTGATTAATAATGAACAATCTTTGCCCTCACTGGGTGGCCGGATAGGACCCATTTCAAACCACCCTTTTCCTAATGTTTCTGGATTTATCTTATAAAAACCAGCCTTTTTCAGGTTTACAGGTAAATCAAACATGAAACCATCTCCCTCAAAAATAACTTTTCATATTTTATGACGGGAACGAACATTCCCATGAGAAATCCTCTGTAATTGTACGGATATAACTAATGAGAGTGCGCTATATAACTTATCTTTTTTAGTAGGATTGCTTTGCAGTTATTATAGCACAATATTGCTTTATTGTAATTATAAACTATAATCATAATACACTGATTTGGCAATAAATTTTTAAAAAAAGAAGGATTTTGGGCCTAAAACAAAAAATATCTTAAATAGTTTGCCTAAAAACTATATTGAAAAAGAAAGGATTAAGAAATGAAAACATTTAATAAAAAAGGTGATCAAGGAGAAACAAGTTTACTTTACGGGGAAAGGGTGCCAAAGTCCCATCCCCGCTGCGAAGCATACGGGACGATAGATGAGGCTGTTTCGGCCTTAGGTCTGGCCAGGGCCTTAACGCAGAATAAAAAAATCCAGGATATTTTATTTCGGGTGCAAAAGTCCCTGTTTATTCCGGCGGCGGAAATGGCCATTCCGGAAGAAAACTACCCGGCGTATGCCCAAAAAAACCAGGTGGTTACGGAAGAAATGGTTCAACAGTTGGAAGATATTATAAATGAACTGGAGAGCATTACGGAAATGCCTAAAGCCTTTATTATTCCGGGTGCCTCATTTAGTGCCGCGGCGATAGATTTAGCCCGCTGTATGGTTAGAAAAGCGGAAAGGAGGGCCGTAAGGCTAAAAGAAGATAATCTGCTGCCTAACGAAAATATTTTAAAATACCTTAACCGCCTAGCCGATATGCTGTTTACCCTCGCCCGTTACGAGGAGGCAGAATTAAAGGAAAATTAGCCGGCGCCTTAAAAACTATTTAATAATAAAATCTGGGATAAAATCTAGGGATAAAATTTAATAAGTTAATCAATACTTTAAAGAATTTTTTTAGAAATGTCTTCTAAGCAGAAAATCAAAGCGTGGCTAGTTCGAATTGCTATTAACAAGGCTATTGACCTTTCTAAGAAACGTAAAACATTTATCCCGTTTAACGAGACAATAGGAAAACAAAAGGTAGGACAGGATGTTGAAACTATGGTTATTCATAAAGAAACTATCCGGGGAGTAGAAGAAGCTATTCTTGCCCTTCCTCCAATTTATCATCAGATATTTTATTTCCGGTATTATTTGCAGTTTACGATCCCGGAAATTGCTGCTTCACTGGATAGGCCAGAAAATATGGTGAAATCACATCTTAAACGAATAAAACGTACTGCTACTAAACACCTGAAAAGGCAAGCCAGTTTAGAGAGGAGGTGCGGTAATGAAAGCCAAAGATAACCTGGATATTCTACTGGAACAAATTTTAAATGAGCGTATCACCCGGGCCCCTAAGCCAAATCTTGAGCGTATTTGGTCCCGCCTTGCCGGAAAAATTAAACAAGAAAACAAGGCGCGAAAAATGCGTTTGGCTTTTGCCACCTTGACCATACTTGTTTTGTGTTTTGGGTTCTTCGGCCTTCTTTACCCTGCCCCTGTAAAAGGAACCGGCAAAATAATGTGGCATTTTTTTCTGGGAACCAAGGAAAAGCCGGGTACCGTGTTGGTTGGTTCTGCAAAGCAAGGTGCTAGTCCGGAACAGATTCCGTTAGTTGATTTAAATAGGATTAAAACCAAATGACCCTTTCCGGTTCTGGTGCCTGGTTATGTACCTCCCGGGTTTAAGCTGGTCCTTGCCCGCTATACCCCTAGTGGCGGTGGCGGCGGAGAGGTTCAGCTTTATTACGAGGCAAAAGAGAAATTTTTTGTCCTTGCCCAGTGGTCAGATACCAGTTGGGGAACTATGTATATTAATAGACCTAAAGAAATAGTTATTAGAATGCCCGTTATCATTAGAGGTAAGCCGGCCCAACTGGTATATGATGAAAAGAAAAAGCAGGCGGCCTTAACGTGGGCCGAAGGAAAGATAAATTATCACC
>DMDI01000030.1 GCA_003445555.1 Desulfotomaculum sp.
ATTGGCGTAAGGATTCTGCGATCTTCCGCCAGGGGGATACGTAGACCTTGCGCCACTTTACATAGTGCTTGGCCTTTACAGATGATTCCATAGTGGCTGGCCGGACACAATTTCTTTAAGGTGTTGCGGTCTTTCTCAAATCCCCCCTTGGCCATTTCTCGTTTAGTATTGGTTTTTGGACAATAGCAGTAAACATTTCCTTTATAGTTATAAGTTACATTGGTTCTTCCGCTGGCTAAGCGCGTTTCTTCCCCGTCTTTCCACATGTTGCGTATGTCGATTACCGGTTTGATTTGATATTGATCCCAACATTTCTTGATCAGTTTTGTATCATCATAGCCCTTATCGGCCGCTAATGTTTCGGCGATCCGTAAGATTTCTGGCTGTTTCTCTTCCATCTGTCCAAGCAAGGCGTGTCCTTCTTTTACGTCTGAAGCCGAAGCTTTTGTAACTTTATAGGCTACGGGCAATTCATATGTTGCCTCCACAATTAAATGCAACTTGTAGCCAAACCACTTATTATTTAAGGCAATTTTCCACGGCAATAACATTCTTCCCAAAACCCCTTATTTTAACGTGTTATCCATAAGCATCCTGCAAGTGCATAACTCATGACACTTATTCATTCTGAAAATTTTTGGATATTTCTTTCTGAATATCTTCTTCTGTTAAATCACGAATCTTTTTTGCAGGTGCACCATATATATGAAGCAAAAAGAACGTCCCTTGCTTCTGCCCGAAGCAAAAAGAACGTCCCCTTGCTACCCTTAATCGGTAAATCATATCTCCGTAACCTTTGTCGAATGTCAGGATAATTCTATTTTCTTTGCGTGCTTGAAAAAGAATTTCTTTATCCGTTATACCCGGAGAATCCTCAATAATGCTGGCTACATCATAACCTTCCTCTCTTAACTTCCGGATGCTTTCTAAGGGAAAATTCTCATTTGCCAAAAACAACATTTATCCAACCTCAACTTGTAGTGGGTATAAAGTATCTTCTCTCATATATTCAGCAACAAATGCAAATACAGCACGTAAGTCATCCGGCTTTAGAACGGGGTAATTTTCAAGAATCTGTTTTTCTGTCCATCCAGCAGCATAAAGACTTAAGATAAATTCTACCGAAATCCGGGTGCCTTTTATTACCGGTTTCCCAAGTAGTATTGCCGGATCTAAATGAATGTAGTTTTTCCAATCCATTTTTTCACCTTCTTTTTTCTTTAAAATAAATTTTCCGATTATTTATGGTAACCGCCGTATTTACTGTCCGGAACCAGTTCCCGTACATGAACAGCTTAGTTGTATTTTATCACGAAGGGCAAGGAAATTCCACTTCTATTTTGAGCAGCTAAACTCAAAAAGGGCGGGGTTTCACCCCCGCCCGAAATCATCCTCGAAGCGCACGATGTCGTCTTCCTCCAGGTATAATGGACGCAGAAATTCGGACAGCGGAAAAGGCAAATTTAAGATACAATTAGACCATGAAAAAACATTATACAGCCAGCTTCAAAGCCCAAGTTGTACTGGAGCTTTTAAGGGAAGAAAAATCATAACCGAAATAGCATCGGAGCACAGTATCCATCCCACCCAGCTTAGACAGGTATACATAAGGTAGCTTCCTTACCTTCTTTTTCTAGGATAACATGGCTACCTTTTTGACGGGTAATTTTCCATCCTGCCTTTTGAAAAGCCTTTATTACCTGAGTGCCATTATAGGAACCAAGCCGGCTCAATTCAAGGCCACCTCAAGTATTTTTTCAGATTCCTCATGTTTTTGGACACGCTGATTTAAAGCTTCAAGGCAGCCTATAATAGCTTCTTTAATATTTTCAAGGGCTTCTTCTTCTGTGTCTCCTTTTTTTAGATTTATCGTCTTTTTTATTTTATTGAGCGTAATAATATTATTTTGTTTACTCCGGTTAACCTTCAAATTTTTTCTACCAAACTTTCACCTCCTGGTTGATTTTGCTGTAATCACCGTATTTACCGGACAAATATTCCATAATGTTGAGCATAATGGCCTGCATTTCCCCGGCGTCTTCGAGGGTGATTTTTTCTTCCGCCAAGGCCAGGGTGATGGTTTTAACGACTTCTTCGGCTGTGTTGCAAAAGGTTGTGGTAGGCCTCGGCGTCCATCTTCCCTTTGTCCTTTAAATATTTGCGGAACTTGAACACCTGTTCAGGAAATTCCATTTCCAAAGGTTTGGTTAATTCAGACAGCCACTCTGGCTATTTCATTTAATCGCGGGCGGAACCGCATTGGCTGAAAACGCTTATGGACACCCTTAAGAATAGCCCGTGGCAAGTTTTAGCGGTTACCGGTCTAGCGGTGGATTCTGATCTTAAGGCAAGAAAGACAAGGGGACCGTCCCTTGTCTTCCGTCCCTTGTCTTCCGTATCTTCAACCTTACTGAAGAGATTTACCAACTGCTCTTTTAATGATGGACTGCGCCTCTTCCAATGTGTCAGCGGCAAACACTTCTTCCATGACGACGTCTAGGGATTCCGGATTGGTCACCTGCTGAACTTTTTCCCTTATTTCGTCAGCGTCGGCGTTAAACCTGCGCACCATGAATTTGCAAATACCTTCAATCTTCCCCTCAATCTTCCCCTCAATCTTCCCTTTTTCGTGCCAACTGGTGGTAATTTGCATGATTATATCAGCCTCCCTTTGGTCTATTCTGCCCAGTTCCTGGGATAATTGTTCTTCTTCCTGGCGGCTTAATTTCAGGTAGGCTTCGAAAAAACCGGCAATTAGTTCCATCCGCGCGGGATCACATTTTAATTTGGTCAGCATACGTAAAAACTCCAGTTTTACCCGCACCTTTTCTTCTTGGCGATAGTCCATCTTGCTTAAGAGCGCAGCTGCCACCGGGTTGTTATGGTGGATATATTCCCGCCAGAAGAGTTTTTTTAATTCCAGTTTAAAGAAGCGAAAACAGAGTACGTCTAAAAAAGCAAAGCTCTGGGCAAAAGTGTCTGGTTCGTCGCGTATTTGATCGTAGCTAAACACAGCGATGGGCACGATCTTGCACCGGTGTTTTTCGTAAAGCCGGCTGTAATAGATGAACATTCTTTCGTTGAAGTTTTTTTGGGCGTATGCCTGCGGTTCCACGTGGACCAGGATCAACCCCGGTTCCGTTTTAAGCCGGGTTTCTACAATGATATCCACTTCGTGCCTTTCCCCCGCGGTAACGTCAGTGAAGACCTCCTGCTGCAGGAATTTGAGATGCGTAAAGTCAATGGCATAGTGAGTCTCGGGGAAGAAAAGCTCCATAAATTCAGCAAAAAAGGTCTCCAGCAGTTCTTTGAACAGACGGTCGTGGTCGATCTGGTTTGGATTCACCGGCAACTGCTCCTGTTTTTTTAATTCCAGTTTACACTGGAAGAGCAAGGTTGGCAATCCTTTTTTACCTTTTTCGGTCAAGCGGTTCGAAAAGGGCTGTCTGCCTGATCCTTTTGTTGACCTCCTCCACGCTGACCAGTTCCACCACAAAAATACTCAATGCCTGACTGCAATTGCCCGCCGCAGTTCTTCCTCGGTGGTTATTTCCAGGACCTCTTCGGCCAGTGCTTCCAGCTCGGCCTGCTCTAAAGCGTTGATTCTTTCTTCCATATCACTGGGCACCGCTTTGGATAAAGCAAAATTCGCTTAATTTCCTCTATAATACTTTCCGAAATAACTAACTGGAACATATTATCTTTTAAACAGTCGAGAAAATGGAGAATGAAAAGTAGAAGTGGAATTCCCCTGCTCTTCTTGATAAAATACAGGCAAACCAGATTTCAAGCGGGCTTGACAATAATTACTGGATCGGCCGTAATAAAAAATGGATGAACTAATGAAGTATCACCCCCGAAGACGGGGCAAAGAAAGGGGTGGACGCGAAAGTGGGTAAAATCCCAAAATATACTGCTTACTGGAAAAAGGCGGCACCAAATTTGTTAGACAGGGCAGCACAGATC
>DMDI01000187.1 GCA_003445555.1 Desulfotomaculum sp.
CTTATGGCTTTTTCGTCTCCGGTATAAATCCTTTTTTTCTTCCATAAGTATAAAACAGGTACAAAATGTATAAATAAAGAAGAAGCAGGGAAAGGAAGAAAAAAGGTGCTTCAAAGCTGGCTGCGGTTTTTAATGAGCTATATCCGGCAAAGCTGGCTACTTTACGTAATTATCGCGGTTATCTTTACATTGGGTGTAATTAGTGGCGGTAAGGGGGTAAACTACCTCCCCTCCAACCAGGCCAATGAATTAGCTAAATTAGTAAATAAATTCACCAGCCAGGCAGGGCAGTTACCCGTCACATCCCTTACGGTAGTTAAAAGCACGCTGACCGATCACTTAATTATTATTGGAATAGTATACTTATTAGGTTTAACGGTGATTGGTGTTCCTTTAATCCTGGGGTTAATTTTTGGGCAGGGTTTTATCTTCGGATTTACAACATTTTTTCTGGTAAATAATATTGGCTGGCCGGGGTTTTTTTTATTCACCGCCGCTATTTTACCCGCCGGTCTTTTATACCTGCCGGCTTTAATGATAGGAGCCGGAACAGCTATTTCTTTTTCTTTATATCTTGTCCGCAAGCCCAGAAACTTTAATTATGCCTTGTGGCCCACCTTTTTACGCTACACTTTGATAATGCTGGTTATAACCTTAGTCATTCTAGGGTCTGCTTTAATAAAGACTTATTTTTCTTCCTGGTTAACCCAAGCTATAGTTAAATTTTTTTAACTTAAAAACAGGAAAAAAACCGGCCAGGAAGAATTTTATATAATTGAGGTGAAAAAATGGCCGCCGAGGTTTATTGGGCCGATTTACGCGTCGCGCATGGTCAAGGTCTTTTGGCAAAAACAGAAAAGCTGTTTGTTCAGGCCAGGTTACGGGAAATTGTAGCCCCCAGGGATTTAGTGGCTTTTAAAATACATTTTGGGGAAAGAGGCAACACCGGCTACATTCGTCCCCAATATATCCGGAGACTGGTAAATCTGGTAAAATCCATAGGCGGAAAACCTTTTCTCACGGACGCCAATACCCTTTACGTGGGTAGCCGGGCCAATGCCGTTGATCATTTGCAAACAGCCATTGAAAATGGTTTTGCTTACGCTGTGGTGGATGCTCCTTTAATTATTGCTGATGGCCTGACGGGCAAAGATTTTATTAACGTGCCGGTGCAACTAAAACACTTTGAAGAAGTAAAAATAAGCAGTGCTGTTTACCATGCCGATGCCTTACTGGTGGTCAGCCATTTTAAAGGTCACGAAGCCACTGGTTTTGGCGGGGCATTAAAAAATTTGGGGATGGGTTCTGGTTCCCGCAGCGGCAAACAAATGATGCACTCCGATATTTTGCCGGAAATAAATCAGGAAAAATGTATGGGCTGTGGCCGGTGCAGAAAATGGTGTCCTGCCGGGGCTATTAAAGTTAATAGAAAAATTTTTAAGGCCACCATTGAGGCTAAAAAATGTATTGGCTGTGGGGAATGTACCGTAACCTGCCCTGAGCAAGCAATTGCCATTAACTGGAAGACCGAGCCGGATATTATTCAGGAAAAAATAGTTGAGTATTGTTCCGGAATATTGCAAAATAAACCAGGTAAAGCTGGTTTTATTAATTTCGTCCAAAACGTTTCCCCGGAGTGCGACTGTTACGGTTGGACGGATGCCTCAATCGTAAGAGATATTGGTATATTGGCTTCTCTTGACCCGGTAGCCTTAGACCAGGCCTGCGTGGATTTGGTGAACAAGGAAAGAGGTTTGCCTGATTCCCGTCTTGCCGCGAGCCCCGAAGGAGAAGATAAATTTAAAGCTCTTTGGCCCGCGATAGACTGGCAGCGCCAGTTAAAGTACGGGGAAGAAATTGGTTTAGGCACAAGAAAATATCAACTAATTCGAGTTTAAAAGAAAGGACCGGCTGAGCAAATGGAAGGTACAAAAATGAAAAGTCCAGAAGAATTACTAACCAATTTTTTAAATTTTTTAGCCGTAGAGAAAGGTCTGGCCTTAAATACTCTGGTTTCTTACCGTTTTGACCTCAGAGATTTTTTTTCCTATTGTCAAAAGAAAGAATTAGATTTACTAACCCAGGTGAGCCGGCAAACAGTGCAGGCATACTTGTTAAGACTTCACCGGAAAAATCTTACGCCGGCTACAATTTCCCGTCATTTAGCCGCCATCCGGTCATTTTACCGTTTTCTTTTAAATGAAGAGTGTGTTAGTATTGACCCGACAAATAACCTGGCGTCCCCGCGCCTGGTCCAGCACTTGCCCCAGGTCCTTACTTTTCAGGAAGTTGAAGCTCTTTTAAATCAACCTTCCCTGGCCAAACCGGCAGGTCTGCGGGACAAAGCGATGTTAGAGCTTTTATACGCCACCGGCATGCGGGTATCCGAGCTTATTTTTCTTGAATTAGAACAGCTTGATTTAGAGCACGGTTTTGTGCTGGCTTTGGGAAAAGGGTCCCGGGAGCGGCTTATCCCTCTGGGGTCGGCAGCCGCCCGTTATGTTTCTTTATACCTCAGCCAAGGAAGGTCAAAACTCCTCAAAAACAAAAGAACTAAAAAATTATTTGTCAATCAAAGGGGCACCCAGCTTACCAGACAAGGTTTTTGGAAAATTATTAAAAAATACGCCCGCCAGGCGGGCATTAAAAAAGAAATTGCCCCTCATACGATACGCCATTCGTTTGCCACCCACTTGTTGGAAAACGGGGCTGATCTTAGGTCAGTCCAGGAATTACTGGGACACGTAGATATTACCACTACTCAGATTTACACTCATTTAACTGATGTACGTTTAAGAGAAGTTTACAACCAGACCCATCCCCGGGCTTAGGTTGAATTCTTTTTGGCAATAATAGGGATGTGAATTAAATGGATTTAACCTCTCACTTGAACAAAGCCCAAATTGAGGCGGTTGTACATACGGAAGGACCTTTGCTGGTTTTGGCCGGGGCGGGAAGCGGCAAGACGCGGGTCTTAACTTACCGGGTGGCCTATCTGCTTAAGGAAAAAAGGGTTTCCCCCTATAATATTTTGGCCATCACTTTTACCAATAAGGCGGCGCAAGAAATGAAAGAAAGAATAGCCGAAATGGTTCCTGAAGCAACTGCTGATTTATGGATTTGTACCTTTCATGCGGCCTGCATGCGTATCTTGCGCAGACAAGCCCGCTTCCTTGGCTACCGGGAGAACTTTGTTATTTATGACGAACAGGACAGCCGCACGCTAATTAAAAATTGCTTAAAAGAATTGGACTTGGATGAAAAAATATATCCTCCGCCGGCGGTACAGGCAGTTATTTCACGAGCTAAAAATGACTTGCTCGACTTTGATGATTTTGAAGCGCAAGCAAGGGGAATATTTTACCAAAAAGTGGCCGCGATATATAAGTTATACCAGGAAAAAATCCGCCAAAACAACGCCTTGGATTTTGATGATTTGCTATTCCAAACGGTACTGCTGTTTAAAGAAAATGAGCCTGTTTTAAATTATTACCAAAACAAGTTTCGTTATATTCTGGTGGACGAATATCAAGATACCAACAACGCCCAGTACGTACTGGTAAAACTTTTAGCGCAAAACCACCGCAATATATTTGCCGTGGGGGATCCTGACCAGAGTATTTACCGCTGGCGGGGAGCTAATATTAAAAATATCCTGGATTTTGAAAAAGATTATCCTGAAGCGCGCCTGATTAAGCTGGAACAAAACTACCGTTCCACGCAGAGCATATTGGAAGCAGCCAACTACTTGATTGTCCATAACTATGGCCGTAAGGAAAAAAATCTTTGGTCGGCCGCGGAAAAAGGAGTCCCGGTTATCTTGCATTCTGCTTTAAACGAACATCAAGAGGCAAAATTCTTAGCCGGTCAAATTTTTGATTTACGTGCCGCTCTCGGTTTAAACTTCCGTGATTTTGCCGTTCTTTACCGTACGCACGCTATGAGCCGCGTGGTGGAAGAAATTATGCTATCTTACGCTATTCCTTATACTATTGTGGGCGGATTAAAATTTTACGCCCGGAAAGAAATTAAGGACATCCTGGCTTACCTGCGGCTGCTGGTCAATCCCAGTGATGTGGTGAGTCTGGCGCGCATTATTAACGTCCCTAAAAGAGGAATTGGGGAAGCTTCCTTAAATAAGCTCCTCGCTTTCGCCCGGGAAAATAATCTTCCTGGGTTAGCGTCCCTTGGCCGGGTGAAAGAAGTCCCCGGTTTAACCGGACGGGTGAGCCATGCTTGTGAAAAACTGGCCTTTCTTTTTCAAGAGCTTAATGAACAAAAAAATTCCTTAAGTATTACCAAACTAACCAGGGAAATTTTAACTCACACCGGTTACCAAACCGAACTGGAGGCCGAAAACACGGTTGAAGCCCAGACGCGCTTAGAAAATCTGGCCGAATTTTTATCGGTAACCCATGAATTTGATTTGAAAACCCAAAGCCCCACTTTAACTGATTTTTTAGCGGAAGTTAGCCTGTTTTCTGACCTTGACCAAATGGAAGAAAAGGCCGACCAGGTGGTTTTAATGTCCTTGCACGGGGCTAAGGGTTTAGAATTTCCGGTAATTTTTCTCATTGGAATGGAAGAAGGAATTTTTCCGCACGCCCGTTCTTTAGACGAACGTATTGAACTGGAAGAAGAACGGCGCCTGTGCTACGTAGGCATCACCAGGGCCAAAAAACTAGTTTACCTTACTTTTTGCCGGCAACGAACTTTATATGGAAATACCCGTTGGAATAAACCATCCCGTTTTTTAGAAGAAATACCTCCGGAACTATTAATTAATAGTCCTGTCCGTCAGACTGGCAGGCACGATAACAGTAATAATGGTAGGTAACCTAACCGCCTGCCAGACAGGCGGTTAGGCCATAACCTTAACAAGAAAAAGGATGTCGTCTTAACTTTGGAAGATACTACGACCCGTCTTTTAGTGGTGGCAGGCTTAACGGCAGTTATTCACCTGATAAATACCTTAATATATTCCGTACGCCTGGCCGGGGTAAAAACACAACGGGTGGCTACGGCAATTTCATTGTTTCAGGTAGTTTTTCTAATTGCCAGCACCGCCAATTTAATTCAGGCCCCTTTAATGTCCTCCATTGTAGAGCACGCCATCAATGCGGGTCTTAAGCATTTAAATACGCCTGATTTTTTAACCAGTCCTTTTTACCAGGAACAACTGTTCCATTTAAGACAGCAAATCCGGATGGTTATTTTGGCCGGCACGGTGGGAACAATACTAGGAGCGTTGTGTATACCCTTTTTTGTTAACTTTTTTTCCCGGGCCATTTTAACCTTGGAAAATGTGGGGTCTGTGCCTAAAATGTTTTTTAAAATGGTATTATCGCCTTTTAAAATGGTTAAGCTGGTAAAAAAGGGAGAGTATTCCTCGGTTAATGGTTTCTGGGCCGTTCTAAGGGGACCTTTGAGGATTCCCCGGTATTTTTTATTAGCCAATATTTTAATCACGGGCATTTGGACCATAGGGGTATTGTCAGCTTTATACGCGGGTGCCTTGCTCCCCCAGTTCCGTTCTACCGCCACCCTTACCTCAGGAATTGTTAACGGCGTGGCCGCGGTGCTGGCCGCTACCGTGGTAGACCCCACCGCGGCCATGATTACCGACCAGGCGGTAAGGGGAGCAAGGAAGGAGGCAGACGTAAGGCAAATGGCTATTTATCTGGCCTTAACCAGGCTGGCGGGGACTATTTTGGGCCAGTTCCTTTTTCTTCCCGCCGCCTCTATCATCCGCTGGGTGGCGGAATTAATAACTTAAGGGGAGGACAGTGACCATAGAAGAAGTCCAGGAAAAATTAGAAAAATTACGGGCGGAAATTTCCTACCACGATTACCGTTATTACGTCCTGGATAACCCGGTTATTTCTGATGCTCAATACGATGCTTTAATGCGAGAGCTCATTAAATTGGAAAAACAGTATCCGGAGCTGATTACTCCCGATTCCCCGAGCATGAGGGTAAGCGGGCAACCGCGGGAGGGCTTTACCACGTTAAGCCACCGCCTTCCTATGTTAAGCCTGGCCAACGTAATGGGCGAAGAAGAGTTGCTGGATTTTGACCGCCGGGTAAGGACAAGTTTATTAAATGAAAAGATAGAATATGTGGTAGAATTAAAAGTTGATGGTTTAGCCGTTTCTCTTTGGTACGAAAACGGAATTTTGGAGCGCGGGGCCACCCGGGGTGACGGGTTTACCGGGGAAGATATTACACCAAATTTAAAAACAATCCGGTCTATTCCCTTGCGTTTACAAAAACCGGTTCCTTTTTTGGAAGTTCGGGGTGAAGCTTATATGACTAAAGAAATTTTTCTTAAACTTAATCAAGACCGGGCGGAAGCCGGGGAGCCGGTTTTTGCCAATCCCCGCAATGCGGCGGCCGGCTCTTTAAGGCAACTGGACCCGTCCATCACGGCTTCCCGCAAATTAAACCTTTTTATTTACGGTTTAGGTGACTATAAAGGGACGGACTTTACCACCCACGCCCAAAGCTTAAATTTTCTAAAAGAAGCTGGTTTTCCGGTAAGTAAAGATTTTCGTCTTTTCAACGATATAAAGGAGGTTACCGAGCACTGCCGCCGGTGGGAAAAGCAACGGTTTAACTTACCGTACACCATTGACGGCCTGGTAATAAAAGTTAATTCGTTGGCTCAGCAAAAGCGCCTGGGGGCTACCCTAAAAAGTCCCCGCTGGGCAATTGCCTACAAATTTCCGGCGGAACAGGCCCAAACGGAAATAAAAGAGATAATAATTAAGGTTGGGCGCACCGGGGTGCTTACCCCAACGGCCGTTTTAGAACCGGTACGTCTGGCCGGAACAACCGTCGCCAGGGCCACCTTGCATAATGAAGATATAATTAAAGAAAAAGATATTCGGGTAGGTGATAGGGTATTGGTTCACAAGGCGGGCGAAATAATCCCTGAAGTGCTGGAGGTCTTAAAGACTGAACGCCGCGGGACGGAAGAGCCTTTTGTAATGCCGGCAAAGTGCCCTGTTTGCCAGGCAAGGGTAATTCGCCTGGCGGGAGAGGCGGCAACACGCTGCCCTAACCTGACCTGTCCGGCCCGCCAACGGGAAGGCTTAATTCATTTTATTTCCAGAGGGGCTATGGATATAGCCGGCTTAGGCCAGGCTACTATTGATAACCTGCTTAAGGCCAAATTGATTAGTGATGTGGCTGATTTGTATTATTTAAAATTTGACGATTTAGTCAATCTAGAAAGAATGGGGCCTAAATCGGCCCAAAACTTACTGGCGGCCATTGAAAAAAGCAAGTCCAACCCCCTTTACCGCTTAGTCTTTGCTATAGGAATTATTCACGTGGGTGAGCGGGCATCCAGAATTTTGGCCGCGCGTTTTAATACCATGGAGTGCTTGATGAAGTCTGCCTTTGAAGAGTTAGTAGTTATCCCCGAAATTGGCCCTAAAATTGCCGCCAGTATCACCGCCTTTTTTGACCTGGAACAAAACCGCCGGCTAATAGCCAAGTTAGCCCAAAGCGGGGTTAAAATGGGAGAAAAGCCCCCCGAAAAAAGGGTAGGGGCGTTAAATTTAACGCCCCTGCTTAATAAAATGTTTGTGGTTACCGGAACTTTAAAGAATTATACTCGCGACCAGGTTCAGGAAATAATCCGCAAGTCAGGGGGAAAAGTAACCTCCAGCGTAAGTAAGAATACAGACTATATTTTAGTAGGAGAGGAACCGGGAAGTAAATACACCAAGGCCCTAACCTTAGGAATTCCTGTTTTACGGGAAGATGAGTTTTTAAATTTAATTAGCTCTGAAATCTCCTAACCTCCTTCCCCTTCCTTTTAAGGGGGAAAGGGAGAAAGTTTAATTCATAATTCACAATTAGAAAAAGGGGGTCTGTAACGTAAACATGGATACAATGACCACAAAAGAAACCAAAAAACAAGTAATTACTACCTCACAAGTCGAGCACGTAGCCTTACTAGCCCGTTTAGAGTTAAATGAAGCCGAAAAAGATATTTACGTAAACCAGTTAAATAATATTTTAGCTTACATGCAAATGCTAAATGAACTGGACACGGAAAACGTAACCCCAACCGCTCATGTTTTACCTTTATGCAATGTTTTTCGTCAGGATGAAGCAGGCCGGCATATGCCGGTGGAAAAAGTATTGGCCAACGCCCCGGAAAAAGAAGAGCAATTTTTCAAAGTTCCCCGGATAGTTTAAAAAGAAAGCAGGAGGGAAAAATATTTGGAATTGTATTATTACCCAGCCCATCAACTTCACCGAATGCTGGTAAAAAAAGAAATTAAGGCGGAGGAAATTTGCCTGTCCGTTCTTAATCGCGTAAGCCAAGTGGAAGATAAAATTAAGGCTTTTATTACGCTAACTCACGAGCAGGCCCTGGTTCAGGCCAAAAAAGTAGATGAAAAAATAGCGCGCAAGGAAAAAATTTCTCCTTTAGCCGGCATACCGGTAGCTATAAAAGACAATATTTGTACCGAAGGTTTAAGGACTACTTGCGCCTCACGTATACTGGAAAATTTTATTCCTCCTTACAACGCCACCGTAATAAATCTATTAAATCAGGCTGACGCCGTATTAATCGGCAAAACCAATCTGGATGAGTTTGCCATGGGTTCATCTACCGAGAACTCGGCCTTTTTTACTACCGCCAATCCCTGGGACCCGGAAAGAGTTCCGGGCGGCTCCAGCGGGGGTTCGGCGGCGGCCGTAGCCGCAGGGGAAACCATTTTGGCTTTAGGTTCTGATACCGGTGGTTCTATCCGTCAACCCGCGGCTTTTTGCGGGGTGTTAGGATTAAAACCGACTTATGGTCTGGTCTCCCGTTTTGGCCTGGTTGCCTTTGCCTCTTCATTAGACCAAATCGGTCCTTTTGCCCGTAACGCTGAGGACTTGGCCTGGCTGCTTAACGTTATTAGTGGTTACGACCCTCTTGATTCCACCTCACGACGTGAAGCGCCGCCTGATTATACCAGTTTTTTAGTTGACAATGTCCGGGGTTTACGAATTGGCGTTCCTAGAGAATATATGCTTGAAGGCATTGACGTCCAGGTAAAACAAGTAATTAATCAGGCTTTAGCCAAATTAACTGCCCTGGGGGCCACCGCGGAAGAAGTTAGCCTGCCGCACAGTAAGTACGCCCTGCCCACTTATTACCTTATTGCTCCCGCTGAAGCCAGTTCTAACCTGGCCCGTTACGACGGAGTACGCTATGGTTTCAGGGCCGGTAATGCCGTAGACATGATTGACATGTTTAAAAAAACACGCAGCCAGGGTTTTGGCGAGGAGGTAAAAAGGCGGATAATGCTGGGTACTTATGCTTTGTCCGCCGGCTACTACGATGCTTATTATTTAAAAGCTTTAAAAGTACGAACCTT
>DMDI01000218.1 GCA_003445555.1 Desulfotomaculum sp.
TTATTGGGGAGACAAAAGAAGGCCGGGATACTTTACACTTAGCCTTCCAACAAGAGCCGGACATAATAATTATGGAAGATAATCTTCCGGGTAATGAAGGAGGGAACATAACCAGCCTTATTGATGAACACCGCTTGGCCCCTCTGGTTTTAGTGGTGGAGAGCCAAAAAGAAATTTTAAATTTGATTCACCTACCGGAAGTTTATGGTATTTTAACCTTACCGCTCCAAGAAATGGTGGTTTTGACTATTTTAGAAACTGCCCTGACTGCTTTTCAACGAATAAGGAAATTGGAAAATGAAATTAAAGAATTACGTAAAGTAATTGAGGTCCGAAAACTTATTGAGCGGGCCAAAGGTATCTTAATGGAAAAAAAGGGTTTAAATGAACGTACCGCCTATAAATACCTTCAAAAAATTAGTATGGATCATTGTATTCCTATGGAAATAGTAGCCAAAAAAATAATTTTAAAGCTGCAATCCTAATTATCTAATCCTAAATGTATACAATATTTTTAAACAAAAATACTTGTTTTCTGCGGTAATTTCGTTATAATTTATCATATAAATAGTTATAAGGGCAATGAAGTCCTGAAGTAGCTTTATTATTTATAAAGCTGTTTCAGGTTTTTTTATTTAAAGGGGTGTTTAGCTTGAAAACTTTTGATGCCGGAGACGTTTTAGAAAAAGCACAAGAAAATAACGTTAAGTTCATCCGTTTGCAATTTACAGATATTTTTGGGGCCTTTAAAAATATTGCTATTCCTGTAGAAGAACTGCCGCGGGCCCTGGAAGGCCGAATAATGTTTGATAGTACCGTAATTGAAGGGGTGATTGATTCTAAAGAAGAAGATATTTATTTATATCCCGACCCTAAGACCTTTGTTGTTTTTCCCTGGCGGCCGCGGGAAGGGGCGGTGGCCCGCTTAATATGTGATATTCTTACTCCAAGCGGAGAACCTTTTGCGGGTTGCAGCCGTCACGTTTTGAAAAAAGCTTTAACTCAGGCAAAAAACATGGGATTTGACCTGGAGGTAGCCGTAGAAATTGAGTTTTTTCTTTTTCATACCGATCAGCAGGGCAAGCCCACCATTTATACCCATGACCAGGCCGGTTACTGCGCCCTTACGCCGGTTGATTTGGGGGAAAATGCCCGTCGTGATATGGTGTTGACCCTTCAGGAAATGGGGTTTGAGGTTTTATTATCTCACCATGAAAGTGCGCCTGGCCAGCACAAAATTTTTTTGAAGGAAGATACTGCTTTAAATACGGCAGACAACATTGCCACCTTTAAATTTGTTGTCCGGACTATTGCCCAGCGTCATGGCCTACACGCTTCTTTCATGCCTAAACCCTTGAATGAGCATAACGGTTCTGGAATGTACTTGCATCATATTTTACGGCAAGGGGAACAAAATGCTTTTTATGATCCGGCTGCTCCCCAGCAATTGAGCAAAATTGCCCGGCATTATATTGCTGGTTTAATATCCCAGGCAAAAGCCTTAACTGCCATTAGCAACCCTTTAATTAACAGTTTTAAAAGATTAAATCCCTATTACGTAGAGCCGGTTTTGGCTGCCTGGTCGGAGCAGAACAGAGAAACCATGCTTCGCCTGCCGGCCCAAAGAGGGGAAAATACCCGTTTGATATTACGCAACCCTGATCCTGCCGCTAATCCGTATTTAACTTTGGCCTGCTCTCTGGCGGCAGGTTTAAACGGAGTTAGCCGCGCTATAGAACCCCCGCCCATGCTAAAAGAAGTAGAAGATATAAAATTGCTTCACCGGGAAACAGGGTTACCGCGCAGTCTGGCTGAGGCCGTATTTGCTTTAGCCGAAAACGGCCTTATAAGGGCAAATATAGGGGAGTACATCAGCCAGCGTTTTATTAAAGCTAAAGAAAAAGAGTGGGAGCGCTATCAATATCAGGTTCACCCCTGGGAATTAGATGAATACCTCACTGCTTTTTGAAATTAAACTGTAAGGGAGGGAAAAATTACTTTAAAAAAAGATGTGTAGGGGTGTTAAATTTAACGCCTCTACAAAAAAGTTTTAGAGAAAGCAAAAAGAGAAAAAGTGAAACAAAACCAAGAAGACCATAATTTAATTTGTTAATTGGCAATGTTTTGAGGAGGATGGAAAGTGACTTTAAGCAAGGGAATTAACGCCAGCCCGGCAACCTTAACCTGGCGTAGAACCGAAGAAAATATTTGTCCTTATAGTGGTATGTGCGTTACCTGTTTAGACGGGTGTATAGGATTATGTGAAATTGGTAAATCGGCCGTGAGAGGTAAAGAGATTCTTTATCCTCAACCTTTTGGTAAAACCACTTCTGCCTCTCAAAAAGAATACCCGGTGGACTATTCCTATTTTAATATTATGGGTACGGCCGTAGGGGCATACGGGGTAGAAGCTGACCCGGATAAGGCTATTTTTCCGGCCGTCAATTTGGAAACAGTCCTGGGGGCTAAAGAGGATTTAAAATTATCTTTACCCATTGTTATTGCCGGTATGGGTTCAACCAATGTTGCCGCCAACAACTGGAGTCACCTGGCCGCCGGAGCAGCGGTAAGCGGGGTGGGTATTGTCATCGGGGAAAATGTTTCCGCCATGGACCCTAAAGCCGAAATTAAAAATGGCCGGGTGGTTAACGCTCCCAACCTGAAAAAGCGGGTGGAAGACTTTCAAAGATGGTCCAACGGCAAAGGTTTTATCGCCGTCCAAGCTAACGTGGAAGATACTGCTTTAGGTGTTCAGGAATATGCCCTGGAAAAGTTAGGCGTGGACGCCGTAGAGTTAAAGTGGGGTCAGGGCGCTAAAGACATTGGGGGTGAGGTAAAGCTAGATTCCTTAGAAAAGGCCCTTTTACTAAAGCGTCGCGGTTATATTGTTTTACCTGACCCTGAGGACCCGAAAATACAAAAGGCCTTCGAGACCGGTGCCTTTCGCGAGTTTGAACGCCATTCCCGAATTGGCATGGTTGACTACGAATCTTTTATGCAGCGGGTCAAAGCATTACGCGATGCCGGAGCAAAATATATTTTTCTAAAGACTGGAGCATACCGCCCCGCAGATTTAGCCCGGGCCGTAAAATATGCTTCTGAGGCTAAATTGGATTTACTTACCGTAGACGGTGCCGGGGGCGGTACGGGTATGAGCCCCTGGCGAATGATGAATGAATGGGGTATTCCCACGCTATACATTCAAGCCATGCTCGTAAAATACCTGGATAAATTAGCGGATAAGGGGGCCTATTTGCCGCCGGTAGCTATTGCGGGTGGTTTAACCTTAGAAGATCAAATGTTTAAAGCGTTGGCCATTGGCGCTCCTCATGTTAAGGCTGTTGGTATGGCCCGTGCTCCTTTAGCGGCCGCCATGGTTGGCAAAACAATAGGTGAAGCAATTAAGGCCGGTAAAGTCATCAAGGAGTATAAAATATACGGAGATAAAGTGGAACAAATATTTATTGCCGCCAACGAAATAAAGGAAAAAATAGGAGAGGTAGCTTTTAACACCTTACCGGTCGGGGCGATTGGGGTATATACTTACTTTGAGCGCCTGGCGCAAGGTTTAAGGCAGTTTATGTGCGGGGCACGTAAATTTGCTCTAGATTATCTTACCCGTGACGATGTAACTGCTTTAACTAGGGAAGCCGCGGAAATTTCCGGCATTCGCTACATAATGGATATTGATGCGGCCGAAGCAGAAGAAATCTTAGGTTAAAAGCAAGTAGGAGTTGGCTTGAAGAATTAAAATTTAAGCCTAAAGAATCACTTATTTGACGCTTGCAGATTCTTAGTCGCTATGGTAACATTAAAAAAATAATTTATCCTTTAAAATAAATGTTTTTACCTGAGGTACAATGTAGTACCCGGGATAATTTTGGGTTAGCTGACCCAAAATGAATAAAAGGCAATGGCGCCCTCTTAAGGTTATCTTAGCCTTAAAAAGAGGGTATTTTTTTCCTGAATTTAAGGTGCCCCTTAATTTATATGGTAACTACTCAGGTTCAAAGGGGCAGGCCTTTGAACCTATGTGCCTATCTGAATAGTTGAGTAAGGAGGTCATCTCCAGTGGCCGAAGAAAGAGTCATTCTAGCCGATAGTGATATACAGTGGCGGAAAACAGTTAAAGCTATAATTACTAAAGCCGGTTTTTCAGTGGTGGGAGAGGCAGAAGATGGTTTAAATGCTTTAAAACAAGTCCGCAGCCGGCAACCTGACTTATTAATCATTGAAGCCATGGGACAAGGCATGAGCGGCTTAGAAGTGGCCCGTCTTCTTTATGAGGATAAATTAGCTCCGGTAGTAGTTTTTACTAGTTTAATAAATAATGAAATCCCAGAAAAGGCTAAAGAAGCTCACGCGGCTGCTTTACTGGCAAAAACGGTAGATGAAGTGAACTTGCTATCAGTAATAGAAATTGCGCTAACTAACTATCAAGAATTAATTAAACTTGAAAATCAGGTTAAAGAACTAAAGGAAACTTTGGAGACACGAAAAGCCATTGAGCGCGCCAAAGGAATTTTAATGGAAACCATTGGTTTAACCGAAGCCGAAGCTTTTAAGCGCATGCAAAAGCAAAGTATGAACAAAAGAATTTCCATGCGCCAGTTGGCAGAAGCTATAATTCTTACCCATAATTTAAGAAATACCTCTTCTTAAGCCGGGAAGGCTTGAAACCTTTCCCTCCGCAATTGAATAGCGGTACAAGGAAGTACCGGAAAAAGCAAAGACGCTAAAAAGCTCAAAAAGCTTTTTAAGCGTTTTTTTTAATAAAAATAAAAAAATTGAAAGGTGGCTCACGTAAAACTATGGAAACAACCGAAAAAAATGAAATTTTAACCCGGGCGAAGGAGTTAGGAGTGAAATTTATCCGCTTGCAGTTCACGGACATTTTAGGTGTTTTAAAAAATGTAGCTATTACTACGGAAGAACTGGAAAAAGCGCTTGACGGGGAATTAATGTTTGATGGTTCATCTATTCTTGGTTTTGTGCCTATTGAGGAGTCAGATATGTCTTTACGGCCAGACCCCAAAACCTTTGCGGTTTTTCCCTGGCGTCCAAGAGATGGTGCTGTAGCCAGGCTTATTTGCGATGTTTATAATCCTGACGGAACACCTTTTGCCGGTTGTCCCCGGAATACTTTAAAAAGAACGTTGGCGGAAGCAGCTAGATTAGG
>DMDI01000067.1 GCA_003445555.1 Desulfotomaculum sp.
CTCTACCGTTGAGCTACACCCGCTTATAATTTACGTTTTTCAAAATACATTATACTCTATATTCTACATATGTCAACTTTATTTTTTCTCCCGTTGTTATTTTTTCTCCCGGCGCCATTTTTCTAAAATAACGCGTACATCTTCTACCAGCCTATTTTCCAGGTTATTTCCATCGGGCTCATCCAGGAAAAAATATTCTTTTATTTCTGCTTGGGCCTGCTTTACCCGGGCGCGTAATTCCCGCGGGGTAAGACGGGAGGCACCCTGGCCAAAAATAATATGCTGAATGTTATAATCTGAAGTAACCACAGCCACGGAAGCTTTTTCCCTGGTTAATTGCCCGACTAACTTTTCAATTAGGGTATCCGCTGTTTCCCCTTCCTGGGTATAAAAAACCGTTATCTTATTATTAATTGGCTCCCTGTGTTGGCTGCCTTCTTTAACTTTATAGGCATCAAAAACTATGAAGACCCGCTCATCACTTAGGGCCGCGTGATTAACCAGGATTTCAATCAGTCGGTTCCGGGCACTTTCCAAACTAGCGTTTTTAATCTTTTCTAGCTCGGGCCAGGCATAAATAATATTGTATCCATCTACTATCAAGTAATTTTTCATTGTTTCGCACTTCTCCTTTGCCGCAAAACCTCATAAATTAACAAGGCTGCGGCCACACCTGCGTTTAAAGAGCTTACTTTTTCCGTCATTGGTAAACGAACCAATAAATCACACTTTTGACGTACTAGATGTCCCAGCCCCTTGCTTTCACCGCCAATAATCAAGGCCAAAGGTACAGTTAAGTTGACGTCCCAAAAAACGTCTTTTGCGGCTGCATCAGCTCCTACTGCCCATATACCATGCCGCTGTACATACATTATTGTTTGAGTTAAATTTGCCACCCGGGCAATTAAGGCATACTCAAGGGCACCGGCCGCTGCTTTAGCTACGGCCGGCGTCACAGGTGCTGTCCGGTGACGGGGAATAATTACTCCGTGTGCCCCTGCGGCCACTGCAGTGCGGACAATAGCCCCAAAATTACGCGGATCAGTAATTTCATCCAGGAAAAGCAAAAGAGGGTTTTCTTCTTTTGCTTTGGCCAGAATATGCTCTATAGTAACATATTCTTTAGCCGAGGCCAGGGCTACTACTCCCTGGTGGGCAACACCCGGAAACATTTTGTCCAAGTACGTCTGCTCTACTTGCTGAACAGGAATATATTTTTCCCGGGCTAAAAAAATTAGCTTCCTTAAAGAACTCTCAAAGGAGGCACTCTTAGCCACCAACAGCTTGTTAATCGGCCGGCTAGCCCGTATAGCTTCTATTACGGCATTTCGGCCCGGAAGAATATCTTCTGTCTTTTTAGCGTGTCGCAATTAGATCACCAATATTTTTATAGGCTGTCCTTTTTAAACGATAGGTCTATTATTTTCTCTTAATTTCCATCGGACACCGTCTTTTGTATCTTCTAAAACAACTCCTAACTCTTTTAAGCTATTTCGAATTTTATCGGCGCCGGCCCAGTCTTTTTTTACCCTTGCTTCTTGACGCAGTTGGATAATTAAATTTACTAAGGGCTCAACCAGGGTATCCCTTTCTTGAAATGACCTTTCCAGGATAATATCTCCCTGAGCGTTGGCCTTAAAAATACCCAGCACCCCGTTAAAAGAACCAAAAAGCTCTTTTGCCTTAACCAAGGCAACCTGGGCATTTTGTTTATTTTGTAATTCAATGACTGTAAGTTGGGGTAAATTTTGATTTTTGGTTTCCGGTTTTTGGGTTAAGTATATGTTTACCTCTCTGGCCAAATCAAACAATTTGCTTAAGGCTAAGGCCGTATTAAAGTCATCATCCATCGCGGCTATAAAATCACTTTCCAGTTTACTTAAGGTAGCTAAAAAAGCCGCCTCTCTTCCTCCCATGTCTTGAAATTCAAGACTAGAACTTCGAAAAGCATCGCCCCACCCGGGTCTGACTAAAGCTTCTTGTAAAAGAATAATACTTGTTTTCAGACGCTCCAATCCCCGGGCAGCGTTGTTTAAATTTTCTTCCGAAAAATCTTGCGGGCTGCGGTAGTGAGTAGAAAGAAGGAAAAAACGTATCGTTTCAGAGGAAAACTTTTTTAAAATTTCTCGAACTAGAAAATAATTTCCTAATGACTTAGACATTTTTTCCTGGTTCACCGTTAAGTAACCATTATGGAGCCAATAACGGGCAAAGGGCTGCTCCGTTGCTGCTTCTGCCTGGGCAATTTCATTTTCGTGGTGAGGGAAAATTAAATCATTCCCACCTCCGTGAATATCAAAACCAGTTCCCAGGTACTTTAAGGCCATAGCCGTACATTCAATATGCCAGCCCGGCCTTCCCAAGCCCCAGGGACTTTCCCAAAAGGGCTCGCCCGGCTTAGCGGCCTTCCAAAGCGCAAAATCCAAGGGATTTTTTTTGCGGACATCTACCTCCACCCGCGCCCCGGCCTGCATAAAGTCAAGGCTGCGTCCTGATAATTTCCCGTAATCCGTAAAAGTAGCAATGTCAAAATATACGTCCTGGTCTGCCAGATAGGCGTGTTTTTTTTCGATTAAAACTTTAATTAAGTCAACTATTTCAGGTATATGCTGCGATACTTTGGGATGAATATCGGCTTTTTGTACATTTAAGGCTTGGGTGTCGTAAAAGTAAGCCTGAACGTACTTTTCAGCCAAAAACAAAGGATCCTCTTTCTCTTCCCGCGCCCGGTTAATTATTTTATCATCCATATCGGTAAAATTTTGCACATACTTTACTTCGTAACCCCGGTAACGAAAGTAACGGCGGACCGTGTCAAAAAAAACAAAGGAACGGGCATTTCCTAAGTGAATAAAATTATAGGTAGTAGGACCACAAACATAAATAAAAACTTTTCCTGGTTGCCGGGGCTTAAAGTCTTCTTTTGCCTTGGTTAAAGTATTATATATTTTCATTTTTATACTCATTCCTTTCCAGGCACAAAACGTCATGAAAGCATTTCTTTCAGACTTCATCCCCTTTAAAACAACATCCTTGTTTACGAACATGAAGAAAGGCCGTAGCGTAAGCCGCTATCCCTTCTCCCCGGCCGCAATAGCCCAAACCCTCGGTGGTTTTAGCCTTTATATTAACCAAAGTTTTTTCAATCCCCAGGGTTAAAGCAATATTCTCTTCCATAAGGGGAATATAACTGATTAATTGTGGGGCCTGAGCCACCACAACCGCATCAATATTTTCTATGGAGAAGCCGGCGTTATGGATTATCTGAGCTGTTTGTTTCAGTAAAATTAAGCTAGAAATATCCTTATAACGGTAATCTGTATCTGGAAAATGACGTCCGCAGTCTCCTGCCCCGGCAGCCCCTAATAAAGCGTCAATTATGGCGTGCAATAAAACATCCGCATCTGAATGGCCCTCACAGCCCTTATCAAAAGGAATTATCACCCCCCCTAAAACCAGGGGGCGGTTAACGACCAAACGATGAACGTCAAAACCTATCCCGACTCGCGGCATATAAGTTAATTCCCTTTTCTTTAAGAGCGCTTCGGCTACTATTATATCTTCCGGAGTAGTAATTTTTATATTTTCATAAGAACCCATAACCAGTTTCACTTTGCGACCCAGGGCTTCCACTAAGGTGGCATCGTCTGTAACCATAACCCCTTCCTTATTTGCCCAAAAGTAAGCCTCAAGTAAAAACTGGTAAGAAAAGGCCTGAGGAGTTTGGGTTAACCAAATTTTTTCCCGCGGCAGGGTTTGCCCCACAAAATCACCGGCGTCAGCCTCTTTTATGGTATCTTTTGCGGGTACAGCCAACGTGGCCGCTCCCCACTGTCTGGCCGCTTCAACTACCTTAGCTATATCTTCAGTTCTTGCCAATGGACGCGCCCCATCGTGGATTAAGGCTACTTTTGTCTGGCCTGGTAGCTCTTGAAGGCCTGCCCAAACCGAATCTTGGCGCCTTACGCCCCCTGGTACCACTTTTAGTAGTTTTTTGCATTCCCTTTTTTCCACGGCCAGATGAAAAAAAACATTTAGCTGGTCTGGGGGAACTACCAATACCCAACCCTTAATCAGGGGGCTTATTTCCATTAATTGTAATACATAGGTTAGGACCGGCTTACCGTCTAAAGGAAGTAATAATTTATTAACTTTTCCTCCCATTCGGGTGCCTTGGCCTGCTCCTACCACTACCGCAAAACAAGCTAAATTAACCACCCGCTTCAAGGTAGGGAGGATGTTCTAAGGTATTTGCCCGCCTTGGCCGGGCAAAGATCATCCGCCCGGCAGATGTTTGCAGCACACTGGTAACCAGAACTTGAAGAGTCTGGCCAATATATTTCTTTCCGCCATCAACCACAATCATTGTACCATCCTCCAGATAAGCTAAACCTTGACCAAACTCTTTACCATCCCTGATTACCTGGACCGTCATTTCTTCGCCGGGCAAAATCACCGGCTTTACGGCGTTGGCCAGTTCATTTATATTAAGCACCTTCACCCCGTGCAAGGCCGCCACCTTATTTAAATTATAGTCATTAGTAACAATTACCGCCCCCAAACGCTGGGCAAGTTTTACCAGTTTACTATCCACTTCGGCAATATTTTCTAAACCCCGTAAGCTATCGTATATTTGAATATTAAGAGCGTTATTTTGCTGCATTTTGTTTAATATATCTAAACCGCGTCTTCCCCGGTTACGTCTTAGGGTATCTGAAGAATCAGCAATATGCCTTAACTCCTCCAGTATAAAAACGGGTATTAATAAGGCCCCTTCGATAAAACCGCTTTCAGCTAAATCAGCTATCCGTCCGTCAATTATGACACTGGTATCTAAAATCTTATAGCCCGTTGCTCCTCCAGAAAATTTACCCCCTCTTTCTTTGTTTAAGCGAGTCAGGTTGCCCAAAAAACTTAAAATGTCCTCGCGTTTTTTTATGCCTAAACTTATCCCTAAATAGCATAAAAATAAGGCCACCGCAACACCAACTATTGTTCCTGGAATTCCCATTTTCGCTAGAATAGCCGCGAATAAATTGGCGATAATAAGACCAATTATTAATCCTGCCGCTCCCATAATTAAGTCTTGAGTCGGCATTTTTTGAAGGTGCTGCTCTAAAAAAGTAACTAACTTAATAAATCCCCTGATTATCCAAGGGGCAATAAAAACACCTGCCCCTAGCCCGACCAGGCTTATCATGATCAAGAAACCATATTTTAATTGGGACATTTCAATAAAAATAGGAATAAGACCGGTATTTACTAAAACTAAGCCGCCATAAAAACTAGCCGCCATAAAAACTAAAATTATAATAAAAAAAATAACCCGTTTGGCCATTTTATCCCTCCTCTCTTTACTATTATTTACATATATTATAACCTAAAACCTTTTTGGTACAATAAAAATTATAAAATATTATGATCCTGCTGCAAAAAAGTCTTTTTTCGTTGTTATCGTTACAATATCTAGTAATACAGCAATAATTAAACCGCTACATATTGACCGTGGTTGTGACAAAGGAGGGTCTTGCACCAGAAAATAAATATTATTTATTTTCTTTCTTTAAACTCACAAAACCTTACCTTTTACCTGCAAACCTTAACCTAATAATTTGCTCGTTATCAAGCAAACACATTGTCAATTAATAACTGGGCTTTATCCTTTTCTATTTCCTTAGCTAAAGCAAATTCACTAATTAATATCTGGCGGGCATTTTCTAGCATTTTCCTTTCCCCGGCCGATAAACCTTTTTCTTGTTCCCGCCTGGCGAGGTTACGAACCACTTCGGCTATTTCATAAATATTGCCGCTGCGCATTTTCTCTAGATTAGCCCGGTAACGGCGGTTCCAGTTGGCCGTAACCCCATTCGGCTCATCTTTTTGGAGTACACAAAGCACCTCTTTTACTTCTTCCGAACTAATAACTTCTCTTAAACCTATCTCTTTGCAGTTTGTCGTGGGAATTAATACTTTCATACTACCAAATAACAAACTTAAAATATAGTATTGTTTTTTAACCCCCAGTACCTCTTTTTCTTCAATAGCTTCAATTGTCCCTGCTCCATGCATAGGGTACACAATCTTGTCGCCTATCTTATACAATGCTGGACCCCCTTTGTTTTTTGGCGTCTGTAAGGCTTACGCGATATGTTTTAAATATAACATATTTAACTTTTCTTGTCAAAGAAAAATTTTAATTTTAACATACTCTTTTTAAGGTGTCAATATAAAAAACCTTAAAAATATCCCCAAAGTCCTCATTTCTTGCTGAAAATATTTACGCGAATCTATTTTGAAAAAGTTTTTCCTGGTACCGGGTTAATCCTTCCCTTATAGAGCGGGCCCTTACTTCACCAATACCCTCCACGGCGTCTAATTCTTGAATACTGGCATTTAAAATCCTCTTCAAAGAACCAAATTCTTTAATTACATTCTCCACTACCAGGAAAGGCAAGCGGGGGATTTTGCTTAAAATACG
>DMDI01000125.1 GCA_003445555.1 Desulfotomaculum sp.
GGGGTGCCGGCGAAGGCATATACTATAACCTCTGGCCAGGGTAGCCAGGGGGCTTAGGGTCTTCAGCCTTCCCGTTTGAACGGCTAAGCGCCTTTCTTTCTCCTCGCCCTGCTTTCTAACGGCGTTTTTTAGGCGCTGCACGGTAAAATCTATTATTTGTTCCTGCCGGCCGCAAATTTCCTGGACTGGTCTACGGAAAACCGGCCGTTGTAAATAACTGTTCAACTGTTGCCGGTGTTGGTTTAAGTATTGCTCCATAATTTGCCCCAGACGTTTTTGCAGCTTGACCACCCGCTCGTGAATATCCTTTTTTACCGGCACTACCAGTTCGGCGGCGGCTGATGGCGTGGGAGCCCGCAAATCAGCCGTAAAATCAGAAATGGTAAAATCTGTTTCGTGACCCACCGCCGAAATAACCGGTACTTCGGCCTGAAAAATACTGTGGGCTACCTCTGGAGCATTAAAAGCCCATAACTCTTCTATTGAGCCTCCGCCGCGACCCACGATTATTACGTCAACATTGCCCAACCGGCTAAGATTAAAAATACCCTGGGCTATTTCCCCCGGTGCGGTTTCTCCTTGAACAGCTACCGGGACAAAAATAATTTCTATCCCGGGCCAGCGGCGGTTAATAATTCCAATCATATCCTGAATCACCGCTCCCGTGGGGGAAGTAACGAGGCCGACCCGGCGCGGAAATAAAGGAAGCTTCTTTTTATGCCGGGCGTCAAATAATCCTTCCTGGCGCAATTTTTCTTTTAAACGGTTGAAGGCCAGGTATAAAGCCCCTGTCCCGTCAAGTTCCATTTCTTCAGCGTACAGTTGGTAAATGCCGTTGCGCTCAAATATAGTGACGTAGCCGCGTATCCGCACCGCCAGACCGTCTTCCGGCTGAAAATTAAGTTTACGGGCGCGCGAATGAAACATCACCGTCCGGAGACAACTTTCCTGGTCTTTCAAAGTAAAATAAAGGTGGCCGCTAACGGCCCGCTTATAATTGGAAATTTCTCCCCTGACCCATACGTTACCCAATAACGGGTCACGCTCAAAAATTTCCTTTAAATAACTGGACAGCTCACTGACCGAATAAACAGGTATGTTTTTTTCATCCTTCCTAAGGGCTTATTTTATTTTTTAAAGGATGGTAAGAGGCTATGTCTTGTACTATTTTACCTAAAATACCATTAACAAACCGGCCGGATTCCTGACTGCCGTAAATTTTTGCCAGTTCTACGGCTTCATTTACGGATACCTTAGGGGGAATGTCTTCCCGAAAAAAGATTTCGTATAAAGCCAAACGCATAATGTTTAAGTCTACTTTTCCCAGCCGGTTGAGCGGCCAGTCCTGGCTTAAAAGGGCAATTACCCGGTCAATATCCGCTAAATATTGCCATGTTCCGTTAACCAAAGCGCAGATAAATTCCTTTTCTTCTTTGGACGGTTCATCCTCTAATTCCTGAATAGTGTGGAAGACGGCTTTTGCCGGTGTGAGCTGCCCCAAATCCACTTGAAATAACACTAAAAAAGCCATTTCCCTGGCCCGTTTTCTACTCATGCTCAGTCTCCTAAAACTGCGATTGGCTATTTTCCCCGGGAAAAAAGCCGGGTAAAAATATCTTTAAAATTGGTCCGTTCATCCAGGTGCCTACCAAGATAGTAACCGGCAAGAACGCACAGCACAATAAAAATAGCTTTAAAAATACCGTAAAAAATGGCCAATAGGCCAAAAACTAAACCAAGCAGTATTCCCATTATCTTCCCCCGGTGTTTATCCCATATTTCAAGCCATAAATTTAAGTCCATAACCTACTCCTCGTTTACTGTCTTTTTTATTCTACCCGTAATTTTTTGGCCGCAATACTGCTAATTAAAATAGACACTTCCTGAACGGTGATCCCGGTTATCTCCAGTACCTTTTCTTTTACCTTTTCCTGAATAACCTTTGATATTTCTGGAATCTGTACGTCCGGGGTAACGGTAGCCCGCATTTTAATCCCGATTCCCTGAGGTACGGTGGTTACCTGGGCTTTAATTTCTCTTACCCCACTGTTTTGAGCCACTGTTTTTTCCACCAGGTTTTCAATGGCCGGTATGGCTATCCGTACTTTTCCCAAGGCTCCCTCCTGGACGATAATCTGTTTTTTGCGCTCCGGCTTAATACTAACCCAAAAAAGCCGGATACCAATTAAAATAAAAAGCCCCAAAAAAATAAACACCCCTCTGGAATCCAGGAGCAAATTATTTTCCCAGAGGAGAAAATAAGGGGCGCTTATCCATCCTGCTCCCCACAGAGCAATAATAACTAAAATGATGGTAAGGCAAAAAGAATAAATAAATAACAAAACACGGTCAAAGGGTCGCATAAATTTCCTCCTTAAAGCCAGGCTTTTTTCAGGCGGGTCTCCTATTCCTTTTCTTTGCCCGGTGACCGCGCATGAAAGCCGGATTGAACGGTAAGTCTCCTATTCTTTTTCTTTATCTTTACCTTCCTGACCAAAAGAAACTCCCTGAACGTTAACGTTAACTTCAACTACATTTAAGCCGGTCATTTTTTCTACCTCCTGCTTAACCTTTTCCTGAACATGCGCCGCTACCTCCGGAATGCGAGCCCCGTAACTTATAATCATGGATAAATCTATCGCCGTTTCTTTTTCGCCTACTTCTACCTTTATCCCTTTAGATAAATTTTTCCGGCCCAATATTTCCGTAATCCCGCCTACCACACCCCCGCTCATTCCGACTACCCCGTCTATTTCGGTAGCGGCCAGACCGGCAATAATTTTTACCACCTCATCGGCTATCTTAATTGAACCTAATTTTGTCTGTTCCTGTTTTACCACGTCTTTTTCCTCCATATTTAATGGCCTCCTTTTTCATAAATATTTAAAATTTTAAGCATTTTAAACCTTGCCCTCATTTTACTAAAATTAGTTATAAAACACAACCTAAACAAGGAAAAATGTTATGGTATCGTATAGTTATGATATAATTGAAAATAATTAAAGACAAAACGCCTTAAGCCGGCCAATATTCAATTCCAAGCAAGGAGGTGCCCGGCGGTATTTCTTGTTAACCGCTATACCGTAAATTCAACCGGGGCCGGCCTGCGTCTGGATGTGTTTTTAGCCCGGGAAAACCCGAATTTAAGCCGGACGTACCTGCAGCAACTAATCGCGGCAAAAATGGTTACGGTAAATGAAGCTAAGGCCAAGGCCAATTACCGAGTAAAGACAGGGGACAAAATAGTTTTACGTGTCCCTCCTCCCCGGGAGCTGTCCGTTAGCCCCGAAAATATTCCCTTGGATATATACTTTGAAGATGAAGATATTATTATCCTTAACAAGCCGCCGGGAATGGTAGTCCACCCGGCCCCGGGAAATTACACCGGAACGCTGGTTAACGCCCTCCTTTATCATTGTAAGGATTTAGCTGGCATAACCGGTACCCTGCGGCCGGGTATCGTTCACCGGTTAGATAAAGATACCTCCGGTCTATTAGTAGTAACCAAAAATGATCATGCCCACCAGTCTTTAGCCCGGCAGTTGAAGGAGCGTAAGGTTAACCGTTGTTATTTAGCCTTAGTCCACGGCAATTGCGTTAAAGATAAGGACACCATAAATTTGCCTTTGGGCCGGGACCCCCGTCACCGGAAGCGTATGGCGGTGGTAATGACTGGCGGCAGGCCGGCCGTTACCCATTACGAAGTTATAAGCCGCTTCGGCAACTATACCTTTTTAAGCTTGCGTCTGGAAACAGGCCGAACCCACCAAATCCGGGTTCACCTGACCTATATCGGTTATCCGGTGGTTGGCGACCCTAAATACGGTCCCCGCCGCCCGGATTTTAACCTAAAAGGCCAGTTTCTTCACGCGGCCACCCTGGGATTTTGCCATCCCCGGACCAAAGCTTACCTTGAATTTTCGGCTCCCTTGCCTGACGAATTAAGAAATGTTTTAGACCGGTTTAAAACTTTTAATACCTAAAGCAAAGCATATGGCGCAGCCGGCGGTCTTAAGAAGAATAATCTTCCAAAGTGGCCACAAAGGAAAGCTCGTGTTTAACTGCGTCGTACATTTTTCGATCTGCGGTGACCAGCGTACACCCTTTCATCTGAGCCGCGACCACGTAGCAGGCGTCATACGCCGTAAGATTGAACCTCCTGCCGGCCGCGAATATTTCTTTGCTATGCGTTTCTACTTCCACCCGGTTGACCTGAAGGGCGGCTATTTCCTCCACCAGCTTATCCAGCAGTTGCTCGCTTATCCTGCCCCGTCTCTTGGCCACCAGGCAGGCATTTATAAGTTCGAGCA